>JAFLEG010000099.1 GCA_017302195.1 Verrucomicrobiota bacterium | reverse complement strand
GCCTTGGACTTCGCACGCGCCAACGCCGGCAGGAGCATCGAGGCCAGGATGGCGATGATGGCGATCACCACCAGCAGCTCGATGAGGGTGAAGGCGCCGCGGGGCGAAGGAGCGGTACGGCACGGGGTGGGTGCGGAATGGGCATCCATGACCAGAGGAGTTGAGGACATGATGGACCTCCGGACCGTGCGCATCCAGACACCAGCTCCACCTTCACCTATCCAGATTCACCCGGGCCGGGCGTCGCTGCGACCCGATGAGACCCCCCGCGGGAGGCGCGCTGGACACGCAGCGTGAGAATGGCAGGCAGCACGGTGAGTCCGGCGATCATGCAGGTGGTGGTGCCGGCCGCCATGATTTCGCCCAGGCTGCGGATGCCCTGATGATCGGCCAGGACCAGACTGCCAAAGCCCACGATGGTGGTGAGGCCGGAGAGGAACACCGCCTTGCCGGTGCTCCTCGCGAGCAGGGAGGGGTTCCGTTCCTCGGCGAAGCGGTTGAGGATGTGGATGCCGTTGGTGATGCCGATGCCGATCACCAGCGGCAGCATCATGACATTGGCCGGATTGAAGGAGAGCCCGGTCCAGCCCATGAACCCCATCACCCAGAAACTGCCCAGCATCACCGGCAGCAGGGCCATCAGGATGCTCCACAGGCTGCGGAAGTGGAGCCCCACCAGGATCATCGTCGCCAGCAATGCCCATCCGGCGGCCTCCACATAGGAACGCTTCAGCAGTTCCGTGTAGTAGTACATCTGCACCGGCGCCCCGGTGCCCTGGGGTGCCACGGCGTGGAGGTCATGCACGAAGGCCTCCTGAGGGGCGCGCTCCCAGACGTTGCTCCGGGGATAGACCTGCAGCAGCAGGTTCCCCTGCACACCGACGAAGCGGTTGCGCAGGGCTTCGGGGAGGTCCGCCGGGGTGAGCGACCCGGGAGCGGCCTGGTGCTGGAGCGCGCCGATGGTCTCCTGCAGATCCTCCAGCAACGCCGTCTGAAAGGCGCCCAGCTTGCGGCGATGCTGTTCCACCTCCACCGGAGTTCCGCGGCTCATGCCCACCCGGAGATCCAGCAGGGCGGCACGGAGCGAGGTGATCTGGGAAAGAAGATTGGTCCGGCCGCGCGCCGCCACCTCGTCCGCAGCCAGACCCAGATAGCCGCCCAGGCTGAAGAGGCTTTGCCCAAGGTCCTCCAGATTGACCGGACGCCGGTCCGGCGCCGCGAAGACGATGGGCGCGGTGGTGGCGCCGATGGCCTGGATCACCGGCGCCTTGCTGGCGGCATCGGCATCCAGGAACTGGGCCATGGATTCCACGGCGGCAATGCTGGGCTGCCGGAGCAGGCGGGCTTCGAGATCCCGGGCCTGCGCGGTGTTCGTGGCCACCACGGCGCCGAAGATTACCGACTTCTCCGACGAGCCCAGCAGCTTGTGCTCGAACTCGACCGAGCGGATCGAGGGGCTCTGCATGTTGAGCAGATTGTAGTCGAAATGCACCCGGGGAAGTCCGGCCGCCGCCAGCAGCGTCAGCACGGTGGCCATTCCCAGGACGGTCCCCGGACGGTCCAGCCACAACCGCTCCAGGCGCGCGCGGAAGTCAGGGCCCGCCTCCACGGCCGTCGCTGCCTCCCGCCGCGGAGTGGTCCGTGCGCCCAACAACAGCATCGCGGGGAGCATGGTGAGCATCGGCACCAGGCAGATCACCAGGCCGCCGCCGCAGATGATGCCCATCTCCCGGATGCCCCGGAATTGGGTAAGACTCATGGCCAGGAAGGCGCCGGCGGTGGTGAGGCATCCCGTGAAGATGCCCTTGCCGGTGAACACGATGGCCAGCGTCAGGGCCTCCTCCCGGGAACGTCCCCGGCGCTCCTCCTCCTCGAACCGGGTGATCAGGTGAATGCCGAAGTCAATCGCCAGCCCGATCAGCATCGGGACAAAGGTGATGGTGAGGATGTTGAGGTGGCCGACCGTGGCGGTGGTGAAGGCCATGGTGTAGGCAATGCCGGCGATCAGGCAGGCGTTTGCCTTCAGAGGACGGCCGAACTCCCGGAATCCCAGAATGAAGATCAGGGCTACCAGGCTGAGCGACACCACCGAGGCCAGCGTGGAATCCCTCTGGCTCTGCGCCATCTCGTCAAAATCCAGGACCTGCTCCCCGGTCACCCCCACGTTCACCCCCGTCACCTCCGCCTCGGTGACGGCCACCAGGTCCCGGAACCGCACCATGGCCTGTTCGTTGAGCCGGGACTGGGCGGCCTTGCGGCGGTCCTCCGCGGCGGCTGGGGAGTCCTGGACCGTCCGCCCGGTGAGCGACGCCCACCCTCCCGGGGCCGGTGCGGCGTACTCCGCCGGAGTCACCAGCCGCGGTCGCGCCGTCACCAGATAGATGCGTCCGCCACCGAGGGTGATGTACTTGCGGTTCTCCGCGGCGCCTCCGGCGTCAAACAACGCATCCATGCCCGGCGACGGAGGGTTCCCCGGACGCGAGAGGCTTTCGGTCGCCCTCCGGACGATCCGCTCCAGCGCCGGCAGCGCATCCATGAGCGCCGTGGACTCCTCCTCGGGGCGGCTTCCGGACAATCGGATCGTCCGGTTCACCCCGTCGAAGAGGGTGGTGAGATTCGATGCCTGCGCGAACTGCTGGAGAAACGGGCGGTACTCTCCGAGGATGCGGTTCAGTTCGACGAGATTGGTCTGCGGCACAAAAAGCAGTGCCTTCGGACCCATGAGCTTCAGGTCGCCCTTGTAGAAGACATCGGTGAGCAGGTTGGTCGCGGACCGGGCGGTGGATTCCTGCTCCAGCCGGGAGGCGAGGCGTTCCACAAACTGGCGGTTCTTCTCCGGATCCTCGGATTCCACCACCGCGACCAGATCCGCCTGGGCGGGGAACTCGGCGCGGTAGGCGAGGAAATTCCGGTTGTAGTCGAGCGTGCTGTCCAGCAGCGCATTGCGATCCATCAGGAACTCCAGGTTCGTGACGGTGTAGGCCGTGCAGCAGGCCACCAGCACCCACTGCGGCCAGAGGAACCAGCGCGGCCGCGCCAGTACGGCGCGTGCCAGGCCCTCTAGCAGACGGTGAACCAGCGAATTGGCAGACTCGGACATGAAGCGCGGGAAGCCTACCGCCACGCCGCGCGCTTGGCCGTCAAAAACCAGCCGGAACCTCAGCCGGGGCGCATCTCAATGTTTGGGATGGGGAGAATACGCGGGACGCGTGTGCTCCCCATGACAAAAAACGAGATGGGCCCCTCAGCGGCCTCGAACCCGGAACCAGCGCGATCCATCCGCCGGAGCCTCCACCAGGAATTCAGCGGGCTCGGACGCGGTCTGCACGGAGAGTTCGCCCCAGGCCGATGCGGCGAGATCTGTGGCGGATTCCAGGACATACTCCTGTCCCGGGATGCCGTTGTAGGGCAGGTGGAGCGCAGTCACCTCCGCCCTCGGCGTCCGGAGCGCCAGCCGCGGGGCCACCGTGAGGGTGGCCGGATTGCTCAGCCGCACGCCTCCGCTGTTGCGGATCCGCACCCGATAGGTTCCGGCATCCGCTCCGGAAAGCGCCGGGAACTCCAGAAAGCGGTTGGTCTGCCCCCGCAGTTCGAGGTCGTCCCGGAGCCACTGATACCCGAGGGAACCTCCGGTGGCCTCGACGTCGAGACGGACATCGCCTCCGGCGTGGGCCACCTGGTCGGCAGGTTGCCGGGTAATCACCGGCACGGCATCCACCACCGTGATCTCCAACTGAACGGTGGCGAAGTGGTCCCCGGAGAGGTCCTCCTCCTCGTATCCGGTGAGTCTCAGGTTGAAGACGCCGCTCCGGGTCGGCGTGCCTGAGATCCGCCAGATGGCCCCGGATTTGGCCGGCGGATTGAATCCCGGGGGCAGTTCCCCCGACCCATACGCGGTGGGCGAAAGCACCTGGTCGCCATCGGTGTAGGTCAGCTCCACCCGGAACGCCGACGGCACCCCGTTGGTCGCGCGGACCCGTCCCGCCTCGGGACGCAGCAACGTGATGGAGGCGCCGGAAACGCCGTGGAAGGTCCCTGCCAGGGCGGGCATCCACGCCACGGGGCGTATCCAGACCAGGCGCGGCAGCGCACTGATCCGTGCGAGGCAGGCCACGGACCGGATCATCGGCAACCAGGAGAGCAGCGCCGAGAGCGTCAGTGCAGCCGTGCGAAAGGGACGCATGCAGAACCCGGCTTAGCAGAGGGCATGCCGTGCCTCCGCGCTGGATGGGAGGGCTGGCGTGTTCCCAGCCGATGCGGTTCCTCCCCCTCCCGGTTCCCCGGGGGGAACCTCAAGGGGTCCGAACCCGGAACATCCGGTGGTCCGTTTCCGGCACGGCGACGCGGAATGCGGGTGCCTCCCCGGCGACCTGCTCGCCGGCGGATACCCAGTCGGGGCCGGTCAGCGTGTCGCGTCGCTCCAGCAGGTAGGATCGGCTGGGGATGCCGTTGAAGGGGATCACGACCTCGGAGGCCTCCCGTCCGACTCCGGAGATTCGCAGGATGCCGTCCACGGTGACCGTCGCGGGATCGCTGGTCACGCTGCCGCCGGTGCCGGTGACGGTGACCCGGTAGTCCCCGGCATCCGCTTCGGATACCTCGGGAATGGTCAGCACCGCATCCGACTGTCCTTCGAGCGTCGTCTCCCCCCGTTTCCAGGCGAAGGTCAGCGGGCCGTCCCCGGTGGCCGCGCATCGAAGCGAGAGGGATTCCCCCAGGTGCAGGCGGGCACCTCCGGGCTGCTCAGTGAGGGTGGGAGCGCCGCCGCCCGGGGTCACGGTCAGGGTGGAACGACGGGTGAACACCGAGGTGTTTCCGAAATTCACGCGCACCCGGTACTGGCCGGCATCCGCCTCGGTCACGGCGGGCAACGTAAGCGAGGCATTGGTACCGAGGGGGTCCGGCACCTCAATGTCGTTGTGAATCCAACGGTAACGAACCGCGACGGTCTGTGGACCCGGAACCGTGAAGGTCACCGAGCCCCCCAGAGGCACGGAGGGTTCCAGCGGAGCGATGTCCACAATCAGGAAGACCACCTCGCCGGACGTGGTGTCCCCGGTGAAGTCCTCGTTGTCCCAGGCGGTGATCAGCGACTTTGTTTCTCCCAGGGTGTCCGGCAGGCCCCGGATTTCCGCCCCGGTCACGCGCTGCTGGTTGTTGCGCACCAGGTTGAGGGTCAGTCCGGGTGGCAGAGGCTCCGCGGTGAAGGCCTCCGGGGAACCGCCGGAAAGCAGGATCCGGTAGTTGAGGCTCACTCCGAGGGCTCCGACGCGGGTTTTGGAACTGCTGAGGGTGGGCGCGGTGGCACCGGAGACGCCGTGGTAGGTACCCGCCACCGCGGCGGCACCGGCAAGAAACCGGAGCACGGCGGCGATGGGCGAGACCGCCAGGGCGGCCTCGGTGCCCACCACGCGGAGCAGCGGTGCTGCCTGGAGGAAGAGGGAGAGGATGAGGGACGGGAGCCGGAGGGCATGCATGGGGAGTGTACAGACGAGGGGGTTCCTCGGACGGGGAGTACCGCGGGTTGGCAAAAGGACAGACCGCGGGTGACCGGATCAGTTACACCCGCAACCGCCCCCTCCCACCCCGCGGCCGCCCTGGGTGGCCTCCCGGCTGAAGTACATGTGCTCGGCCAGGGCCAGGCCAAGCGGATCCCGGTCGGGACGCATGGTGATGTCGGCCAGGGTGCCACGTTCCCAGGGCTTGACCGTGGTGCAGCCGGCTCCGAGGAGACCCGCCAGGGTCGGCAGCAGGAGCCAGCGGAGGGGGAACGAGGGAGGGGCATGCATGGCGGGCGGGGTCAGCGGGCGGCAATCAGCTTCTCGATCATCTCGATGTACTCCTTCTTGGTCTTGTCCCCGCCATAGCCGGAATGCACTGCGGCGACGCGGCCCTGGGTGTCGAGGATGAAGGTGGCGGGAATGGACTGCACATCGAGCTTCTCCGCCAACTTGCCCTTGGGATCGCGCACAATGGGGAAGTTCGGGGTCATCTTGCGCACAAAGCCGTCCATGTCTTCCTTGTCCTCGTCCAGGCTGACGCCGACCACCACCACCTGGTCCTTGTACTTGGCGGCAATCTCCTTCAGGGCCGGGAACGCGGCGCGGCAGGGTCCGCACCACGACGCCCAGAAATCCACCAGCACGACCTTGCCCTTGAGTTCGGGCAGGGTGCCCTCGAGTTGGGCGTCCGCCAGGGACGGGAAGGCCTCCCCCACCTTGGGTTCGGCGCCCAACGCCGGGAAGGCCGACAGGAATGCCAGGGTGACCAGGGTGGCCAGGGACCGGTGGTACGGGAGTCTAGGACGCGACGTGTTCATGGAATCGGCGGGAGCAGAGGGTTTGGGACTCGGTAAGAATGGCGCCGGCGGTGCCGGGAGTGGATTCCAGCAGACGCAGGCCTTCATCGGGACCCAGCACAAAGGCGGCGGTGCTCAGGAGTCCTGCCTGGGTGCAGGACGGGGCCAGGACCGAAACGGCCCGGACTCCCTGGGCGACCGGCCGGCCGGTCCTCGGATCCACGATATGACCGTAGCGCACGCCATTCAGTTCAAAGGCGCGGCGGTAGTCGCCGGAAGTGGCCACCGCGGCGTCGCGCACCGCCAGGCCACGCCAGCAGGTGCCCGGACGCTGCGGATCCTCCAGTCCGATGTGCCAGCCCGGACGTCCGTCCGGCGGTGCGCCAAAGACCCGGACGTCGGCTCCAAAATCCACCAGGGCTCCGGACACTCCCGACATGCGCAACAGGAGAGCCACCTGGTCCACCGCGTATTCCTTGCCCATGCCGCCCAGATCCAGGCCCATGCCGGCCTTGGGCAGGAAGATTCGGCCCGGACTCCGCTGCACGCGCTTCCAGCCCACCAGATCCCGGGCGGCCGCAATCTGGTCGTCGGTGGGGATCACCGGGGGATCCGCCTTCCAGTTCCACAGCCGCAGCAACGGCAGGGCCGTGGGATCGAAGATGCCGCGGCTGAGAAAGTGCAGGTCGTGGCAGAGGGCGAAGAGACGCTCCGCCTCGGCATCCAGGGTCACGGGTTCGACACCGGCGGCGGCGTTGATCCTGGAAATGAGGGAGCCCGGCAGGAACCGGGAATACCTGGCCTCGAAATCCGCGACCCAGTGAACCGCGGCGTCCGCCGCCTTGTCCACCGTGGGACCCGTGCCCCCCAGCAGCATCCGGCACTGGGTTCCGAGCGCCTGGAAGGTGACCTCGGTCGCCCCAGGCCGCGGCGCTCTGCGCAGGGAGTCCGCCACGCGACGCCGGATCGCGCCCTCCCCGAACTCAGCGGCCCGGCCGGCTGCCTCGCGCTGGGGAGGGGTCAGAACCATAGGTTGAATCCCGCGGTGTACACGTTGGCCACCGGGTAGGCGCTCTCCAGGGTCACCCCGTCGGTGCCCACCATCCTGTAGCGTTTGTAGGTGAAGGTGAGCGTGGCCATTTCCGACACCCGCACCTGGAGGGTGCCGCCCAGGGTGTAGGTGTTGAGCTGGGAGAGGCGATAGTCGGAGGAATAAGCGTCGGGGAAGGCCGGCACCTCGCTGATCGGGCCGTTGGGGTAGCCCGGGTCTCCGGGGAAGAGCAGCGTGTTGTCGTCGGGATTGTACGAGAAAGGGGTGCCATCGGGATACAGCGGATCCCCGGTAAACCGGGTCGCATAGAAATCCGCCGCCGACTGGTGGTAGAAGCGGAACTGGGGGGTGAGGATCACCCGGCGTCCCAGTTTCTGGGCCCATTGCAGCGCCACGGTCTCGCTGAGAATGCCCCAGTCGTCGTGTCCGAGCCGGAAGGAGGTCTCCAGGGCGCCTTCCAGAGGCGCGACGTAGTGGTTGACCGCCAGGTAGCCCACCTGGCGGAAGCGATGGCTTGGGCGCTTTTCGCCCGAGTTCACCCCGTAGGGCAGGCTGTCAAAGCTGGGATCCGGAAAGGCGTAGTAGAAGTTGACCCCCTTGTACGGATCGGTGAGGTAGCCGTCGTTGTATCCCAAGGTCAGGTTCGCCGTGAGGGTGGTGCGCGGACCCAGGAGCTGGGTCAGGCCCAGCAGAAAGTCGGAGGTGCCCTTGGAGGCGAATTCCGGCTGATAAATGCCGCTCACCTGGTCGAAGTTGTGGGAGGCGCCGAGCGACAGGGTGGTGTTGCGCTGGTTGAAATCCACCGACTCGGTGAAGGAGATGCCGAAGCTCTTGTAATCGTGCTCGTAGCTGTAGCTGGCCATCGGCGTGTGCGTGAACCGGCCCTGCCGGACGTCCGTGGCCACATACCCCGCATAGCGCCGGTCTGAGAACTCGATGGTCGGCACCTGGGACACCCCCTCGGGCGGCGGACCGCCGCTGGGCGTGGCGCCGGAGATGCCGTCGTAGATGAACTCGCCCTTCAGGACGAGATTGGGGTTCAGGTCCGTCTGCGCATACACGCTGCTGGTCGTGATGCCCATCCGGCCGTCCTTCTCGTAATAGCCCTCAAAGCGGTACTCCACCCGGTCTTCGGCACGGGTCCGCAGCGGTTGGAGCAGCAGCAGCAGCACGGCGAGCACCGCGGGGCGCCAGGCACTGGCTGCCGGCTCCCCCCGCCGCGGTCCCGCGGCGACAGTGCACCCTGGAAACCCGGCACCAGGGGTCATGCTACTTCCCCTTCGGATCGAGATTCTCCTGCAACTGGCCCGGTCGGAGTTCGGAAGCCATGCCGTCCGCCGGCACCTCCGCCTTCGCCAGCCAGAGCAGGGCATTCAGCAGGATTTTCCGCTGGTTGGGATCGCCCCAGTTGGCGTGGGTGTGTCCGCCGGTGAATCCGAATCCGCGGCCGCCGTCTGCACGTTCCAGGACCCACATCATCGTTTCCGGACGCCCGCTGGCCGCCACCACATGCGGATAGGGACCCGCCGGCCACACGTAGGGACCCTTGCGCACGTCGTCCGAGGGGGTGGCCACCAGCAGCGGGGTCAGGCGGTTCGTTGCCGTGCCCCAGCGCATGTTGAAATACCACTCGTCGCGGTTCGAGAAGGGCTGGACTCCCCGGGTGACCGGGTGGCTGGGGAGCGAGGCATACTGCGGGGACCACATCGGATTGACCGAGTAGCGGTCCTCGTAGTTACCGCCAATCCACCGCTGCATGGCGTCCGAGGGATCCCCCCGGGGCACTTCCACCGCGTAATGGGCAAATCCCAGCCCCCCGCCCCGTGCCGCCACGGCGTCCAGCACCGCCACACGGTCTGGCCGGATCGCCGGATGCCCTCCCCCGCCGTCGCAGTAGATGAACACCGCGCTGGCGTCGTCAAAGACCGCATTGTCGTCCACCGCCTTGCCCTCGATCGTCCGGGTCGGCCAGCCATTGCTGCACACCTGCACCGTGATGCCGGGCGCCTGGCGCAGGGCGTCGGCCAGCAGCAGGCATCCGGCGCGGAACTCATGCATGCCGGGCGGGTGGCTGGGTTTCCCGGCGATCAGGACGATCTTTCTGGCATCGGCCGCCTGGACCCACAGCGAGATCAGCGTCAGGACGAGGAACCCGAGCGGTCGGAGGCGGACGGCGGCGGAAGCATTCATGGCGTGGGGTCGAGGCTTTGGAAACGGAGGGAGGGGTGCAAGCGGCATTTGCGGCGGGCGCCTCGCCGCCCCCTGGGTCTCTGCGTCCCTGCGGTGCCACTGCAGCGGAGTTTGAGGAATGCCTTCGAACCAGGAGTCGCGCCCACGCCTTGAGAATCCGCGGTCCCTTGCGACCTTGCGTCCGTGGTGTGCGCCTCCCCGTTCCGGAAGGACACCTGCCGGAAGGGGGCCCGCCGGGACGCCCGGACCGGGTGGTGAAGCCATCCATGCCGAAGAAATCCTTTGCCAAGAACGCCGCCGGTCCTCATTTTCCGCCCGCTTTTGGGACAGGACGGGGCGTAGCGTAGCCTGGTAGCGCGCCTGTTTCGGGTACAGGAGGTCGTGAGTTCAATTCTCACCGCCCCGACCATCCCAGCAGCAGCCCCGGGGAGGGTTCCAAGATCCCCGCCAACTGCGCACGTGGTGG
>JAFLEG010000098.1 GCA_017302195.1 Verrucomicrobiota bacterium | reverse complement strand
CGCTGCCCGGATACGGATTCCGCGACGCGCTGCTGCAGATCCCCACCGTGAGCCTGGTGCTGCCGCATGAGGACCTGTTCGGGTCGTCCGGCATCTATGCCAATCCGGGTGCCCGCGGCGACGCCTGGGAGCGGGCGGCGAGCATGGAGTGGTTCCAGTGGGATCACGGCCGCGAATTTCAGGAGAACCTGGGCCTGAGCGTCCGGGGCGGCATCTCCCGCAACAAGGGCTTCACCCCCAAGCACGGGTTTCGCGTGAATTTCCGGGGCGTGTACGGCGCGGGTTCCCTCGACCAGGCCCTCTTTCCCGACACGCCGGTGAGCGGGTTTGACCGGCTGCTGCTCCGGGCGGGATCCACCGACACCTGGCCCTGCGTCGAATGGGGCCAGTTGGTGGATGGCGTGCAGCGCTGGTATCGGCGCGAGGCCAGCAATCTGCGCGACCAGTGGGTCCGGGACACCCAGATCGCCATGGGCCAACCGTCGGCCCACGGCACCTACGTCCACCTCTATCTCAACGGACTCTACTGGGGCGTGTACAACCTGTGTGAGCGTCCCGACCACGACTTCCTGGCCCTGCACCGGGGCGGGCGTGCGGAGGAGTACGATGCGGTGGCTGACTTCGCCGAACTGCATGCCGGCAACATGGACGCCTGGAACCGCATGATGGCCCTCGCCGGGGAGGATCTGTCGGTGAACGCCAACTACCAGCGCCTGCTGGGCAATCGTCCCGACGGCACCCGGGACCCGGCGTCAGAGGTCCTGCTCGATGTGGACAACCTGATTGATTACATGGTGCTCCACATCTTCATCGGGGCCGATGACTGGCCCAACCACAACTGGTGGGCCGGCCGGCGGCGAGGACCCGAGAGCACCGGCTTCCAGTTCTTTGCCTGGGATCAGGAGATTTCCATCAGCTCCCTGGTCCGGCAGCATTCCTCCTGGGGGCCGATCTATGCCCAGGCCGACGCCTTCAACACGCCGGCCTACGTGTACTCCCGCTGTCGGAGCAATCCCGAGTTCCGAATGCGCTTTGCCGACCGCGTGTACCGCCACCTCTTCGGTTCCGGGGCGTTGAGCGTGTCCAACAACATCGCCCGCTGGGCCGGCCGGGTGGCGGGAGTGGACCAGGCCATCGTGGCCGAGAGCGCGCGCTGGGGGGATCATCAGCGTCCCGCGCAGCCGTACCGACGCGAGGTGGAATGGCTGGCGAACGACCGCTGGATGCGGGAGACCTACTTTCCCTCCAATCACGTCGTGGCGCTGAAGCGGTTCCGCGACGCGGCGCTCTACCCGCGCCTTGCTCCCCCCGAGTGGTCCTCGTCCGGCGGCCTGGTGTCCCCCGGATTCCAGATCGGGCTGCGCAATCCCAACGCCTCGGGAACGGTGTGGTACACCGCCGACGGCAGCGATCCGCGTCTGCCGGGCGGTGCGGTCTCCGCCAGTGCGGTTTCAGAGACGCCGCCGCCGCCCATCACCGCACGAATCCAGCTCCGCGCCCGTGTGCGTGATGGCAATCTTTGGAGCGCCCTGAGCGAGGTGACCCTGGTCACGGCCGCGGAATACACCGCGCTGGTGGTGAGCGAGGTGCATTACCATCCGGAGCCGGATCCATTGCTGGCGGACGAATCCGCCGAGTTTCTGGAGCTCTTCAACCGGGGGAACACCGCCCTGGAACTTGCCGGACTTACCTTCACCGAGGGCATCGAGTTCCAGTTTGCCGCCGGGACCCGTTTGGCGCCGGGCGCCTATGCCGTGGTGGTGCGCGACCGGGACGGCTTCACCCGCCGTTTCCCCGAGGTGGTGCCCCTGGGCGCCTACACCGGCGCCCTCGGCAATGGCGGCGAGACGCTGACGCTGGGGCATGCCGTCGGGCTGACGGTGTTCTCCTTCGCCTATGACGATGCACCTCCATGGCCACCGGGTGCGGATGGACTCGGGGTGTCCCTCCAGCGGAGCGACCTGATCCGGCCTCCCGGAATTCCAGGCGCCTGGGTCGCGGCGCCCCCAAGCCCGGGCGTCGCCCTGAATCCCGCGCTGGCGGACAGCGATGCGGATGGTCTGCCCGATGACTGGGAGCGCCTGTACGGAATGGACCCGCTGCGCAACGACGCCGGTGACGATGCGGACACCGATGGCCGCACCGCATTGGAGGAGTATCTGGCGGGAACGCATCCGGAAGATCCGCGCAGTGTGCTCCGGTTGGATGTGGACGGTGTCCGTCCGGACGGCGGGCCTGACGGCCTGCGGTTTGAGGCCGTTGCCGGACGCAGCTACCGGGTCGAACGGCGGGAGGATCTGATTTTGGGAACCTGGGTGCCCTACGCGCGTGTCCGCCCGGAGGCAGTGGCGCATGCGGTTCGCCTGGCATTGCCTGCGGAGGATGCCCGCAGCCATTACCGGATCCTCACACCGGATCCGGAACCTTGAGTACTGCGCGCCGCGTGGTGGGGTGAGTTTTCAACGGGCCGTACGCACAACCGTGAATGACATGGTGGTCACTCCACAGGTGCAGACCGGGGTAAGAGCCGACGTGAGGAGGCTCAAACTTTACCCCGGCTGTGAAGATGCCGGCGCGTTGGGCGAGAGCCGACAAGTGGGGAAGTTTTCAGTTTCAAGTGTTCAGTGTTCAGGAAGGCAGAAACAGTCAGAGCCTGCCTCGTCTTCTGCCGCCTTGAACTCAGCGGTCGCGCTCCAGCAGATAACGCGCGAGGCTCTCCAGCGCCGTCGCACGGCGTCCGAAGGGCCGCAGAGCCCCGTAGGCCTTGGCGGTGAGACCGGCGGCGATACGCCGCGATTTCTCCAGCCCGACCAGGCGCGGGTAGGTCGCTTTCTGGGCCGTGACGTCCTTGCCGGCGGTCTTTCCCAGCACCTCGGTGGACTGCGTCACGTCGAGAATGTCGTCAATGACCTGGAAGGCCAGTCCGACATGGTAGCCAAACTGGGTCAGGGCCTTGAGCTGCGCCGGGGTGCAGTTGGCGCTCATGCCGCCCAGGCGGACGGAGCAGCTCAGCAGGGCGCTGGTCTTGCGCTCGTGGATGTACCGCAGTTGCGCCACGGAGAGTTCCTTGCCCTCGCCCTCCAGGTCGGCCACCTGCCCGGCGATCAGTTGCAGGGAGCCGGCGGCGCGCGCGATTTCGAGCACCAGGTCCCGGTGCGAGTATCGCGGCCAGGCGCGAGCCTGGGCGGCGATTTCAAAGGCCTGGGTGAGCAGCGCGTCCCCGGCCAGCACGGCGATGCCCTCGCCGTACACTTTGTGATTCGTCGGCTTGCCGCGGCGGAAGTCATCGTTGTCCATCGCCGGCAGATCGTCGTGGATCAGCGAGTAGGTGTGGATGCACTCCACCGCGCACGCCAGCGGCATGGCCTCGGCCTCGGCGCCCCCGCAGGCCTCTGCCGCGGCCAGCAGGAGGGCGGGACGCATCCGCTTGCCCCCGGCGAAGAGGGAATAGCGCATGGCGGCGTGGATGGTGGCCGGCCTGGCCGAGGCCCTGGGCAGGAAGCGGTCCAGTGCGCGGTCCACGGCGCGGGACCGTTGGGTCACCCAGGCGGTCAGGTCAAACGGCGTCGTCGGCGATTTCGCAACGGGCATCGGGGGAGGGTAACGAGGGGAGGCTGCGGAATTCCAACAACAAAGACTCTCGAACCGCATCGCTGCTGACCCCGGCATGGTTTTCCGCTCCTCTTACCGGCGTGAGCCGCAAGTCCGCCAAGATCGCCGCCCTGATCGAGTCGCAGCAGGGACGGGAATACGATGCGCACTATCTGGGGTTCTTCGAGTGCTTCAACCGGGGGCTGTACTACGAGGCCCACGACGTGCTTGAGGAGCTCTGGCTGGCCCAGGGGAAGGCGGGGGCCAACTATGCGTTCTACAAGGGGCTCATCCAACTGGCGGGCGCCTTCGTCCACCTGCAGAAGCAGCGCCTGGGTCCGGCCGTCGCGCTGTTCAATCTCGCGGAGGCCAACCTGCGGCAGTATCCGGCCCGTCATGACGACCTGGACCTGACCCGGGTTCTGGATCTGATCGCCGACTGGCGCGGCCGGGTGGAGGCGGGAGGGCGTCAGGTCAACCCGCTGGCTGCCGGCGGGGCGCCGGAGGTGCGGCTGGAGGTGGGGCCCATCGCCGGGGGGCGGTAGTGATCGGCGTCGCCGGGCGGCTCAGTCCGGCTTGTGGATGCTGTGGCAGGCCTTGCAGTCGGAGGCGGCACGCCAGAGTTCGATGGAGTCGGGCAGCTTGTCCGCGAGCGCGAGGGCAGCCCGGTTCATTTTGGCGGTCTTTTCCTGCCAGCTTCCCAGATCGCCCTTGGAGGGCTTGTTCAGCGCCAGTTGCTGGGTCAGGTACACCATGCGCTGCTTGTCGGCATCGGACGCCGTGTTCTCGCTGAGCCGTGCGGCCAGCGAGGTCTTGCCCTTGAAGCCCTCCTCCATGATCTGCTCGGTGGTCAGGGCCGGTTTGGTGTTGCTGAAGGTGGAGCAGCCCGTGAGTGCGGCGGCGATGACTGCGGTGGAGGTGAGGAGGACTTGGGAGGCTTTCATTGGATTTGGACGGCGGTGGTCAGCGGGCGAGATGGAAATCCAGCCGGGTTCCCGTTGGCCAGCGGAAACGCTCGGTCCCGGGATGCCCCCCCGGTTCCCCGGGTAAATAAATCTCGCGGGTGGGCGTCTGGCTTCTCCAGAGTGAATTCCATGCCGCTCATCGAGCGCGACATCGTCGTCCGCTGGCGTCACCAGGTGCATTTCACCGGCGATGTCTTCTCCGAGGAGAATCCCGTGCTGCGCCAGGTGCTGACCGCCGGGCGCGCCGCCGGACCCGCGCTGGCGCTGGTGGTGGCGGATGAGGCGCTCACCGAGGCGTGTCCGGACCTCCTGCCCTCGGTGACCCGCTACTTCGCGGCACATGCCGCGGCGATTCAGATGGTGTGTCCTCCCGTGACCATCGTGGGTGGCGAGGCGGTCAAGAACGCCTATTTCCGGGTCTCCGAGATCCACGCCCTGATTGATCGCTTCCACATTGACCGCCACAACTACGTCATCGGGGTGGGGGGCGGCGCGCTGCTCGACATGGTGGGGCTCGCCGCGGCCACCGCGCACCGGGGCGTGCGGCTGATCCGCATCCCCACCACCACGCTGGCCCAGGATGATTCCGGGGTGGGCGTGAAGAACGGGATCAACGCCTTCGGAAAGAAGAATTTCATCGGCACCTTCGCGCCGCCGTATGCAGTCATCAACGACTTCCGGCTGCTGGCCACGCTATCGGAACGGGACAAGCGCGCCGGCTACGTCGAGGCGGTGAAGGTGGCCTGCATCCGGGACCGCCCGTTCTTCGAGTGGATCGAGTCCCAGGCCGGAGCCCTGGCGCGGTTTGATCCGGAGCCGATGCAGCGGCTGATCTTCCGCAGCGCCGAGCTGCACCTGAACCACATCGCCACCGGTGGGGATCCGTTCGAGATGGGCAGCGCGCGTCCGCTCGATTTCGGCCACTGGGCGGCCCACAAGCTGGAGCAGCTTTCGGAATACCGGCTCCGCCACGGCGAGGCGGTGGCCATCGGCATCGCCCTGGATGTGACCTATGCCGTGCTGCGCGGCCTGCTGCCATCGGCGGATGGCGACCGCATTCTCGGGCTGCTGGAGCACCTCGGCTTTGAACTGTTTGCAGGCGAACTGCTGCATGAGGACGACCGGGGACAGCTCCTGGTGGTGAATGGTCTGGAGGAGTTTCGTGAACACCTGGGAGGGGAGCTGACCGTCACGCTGCTCCGGGAACTGGGGGTGGGGGTCGAGGTGCACGAGATGGATCTGGCGCTGGTGACCCGGTCCATTGACGAACTGCGCCGGCGTCACCTGTCCCGCCCTGGCGCCATCCTGCGCGCGGGACGTCCGGCGCGGTAAGGGTGGGGGAGGACCATCACCCGGTTGGGGCGACGCTTTGTGGAGCCGTGCCCGTGTGGAGATGCCACCCCGTCCATTCGCCATGACGCATCCGGCTCGTTGAAAACCCGCCCCGTCTTGGGGAAAAAAGGATGAGGGATGAGCGTTGAGTGACGAGGTGGAGGCTGTACGAGACGAGGTTACGAGGCTCTGACTTCTTCGGCCTGCCCTCCTCCTGAACACTGAACACTTGAAACTGAAAACTCTTCCTGTGTGCGGCTGTCGCCCAACGCCCCGGGATCTCCAGGGCTCAGGGAAAGGGGATCAGCGCATTGTCCGGACCCGGTTTTCCCCCTCGCGTCCTGGGCGTGCTTGTCTAGGTTGATGGCCTCACCGGTCTGTGTCCTCCGATCCCAATCCCGCCCACTCCATCCTGTCGCGCCGTGATCGGGGCTGGTGTCGCCTCGCGGTTGCGGCGTGGCTGGGCGTCTGGACCGGGGTTTGCCGGTCCGAGGTGCCCGTGCATGACTCCCCGGAATGGGCGCTCCCGCTGGACGGGCCTGCCGGCGTCCTGGAGGTGGATCTGCGCGGGGCGACCCTGGATCCGGCGGATCCGGCCGGCGGATGGGAAGTCCGCAGGACCGTCTGGTACCAGTGGACGGCCCCTGCGCCGGGCACCCTGCTGGTGTCGGTGGCTGATTCCCCGAACCTGACCCCGTTTGCCGCAGCGTTCCGACAGGGTGACCCGGGAGGGTTCGGTCCGGGGCAGCCCGTGGATTTCCGCCTGGAGGCGGCGGTGCCGGTGTCGGAAGGCGAGCGATGGCACCTGGCCGTGGGGGACCGCTGGGGCCCTGACGAACCGGTCGTTCTCCGGCACCGATTTGTTCCATTGCCGGCGAACGATGCCTGGTCGGCGGCGGCACCCGTTCCCGCCGACGAGTCGGAGGGGGTCGGCACGCTGTGGGGCGCCACGCTGGATTCCCGGGAGCACGAGGTGACGGGGGGAACCACGGCACGCGTCTGGCACGTCTGGCAGGCCTTGTCCGACGGGTGGGCCACCGTGGAGCTGCGCAGTCTCCGTCCGGGCGATTCGGCCTTCCTTCCTCCGGTGTTCCGCGGCCGCCCGGAATCGCTGGCGCGGAATGCCCCTCCGGTGGACTCGCTGGAGGCCATTCCGGTCGAGGCCGGAGACTGGCTTTCCATTCTGCCGGGCGGCGCTCCCAATGCCTATGCGCTCCGGGTGCTTTGGACCTCCGCCCGGCTCGACGTGATGCCGTCCGGTCCCCTGGATGCCGGCCAGCCGGCGGTGGCCCGGGTCACCGTATCCGGGGCCGAGGGGGACGTGCGGGAGGTCGAGTTTCTGGTCAACGGTTCGGTGCAGTTTACCGACGCCGTGGCGCCGTATGAATGGGAGCTGGGCGGCTGGGATTCCGGAGTGCATGCCCTCGCGGCCCGGGTGATCCGCCGCCTGGGGGACACGCGTGCCGTTCCCGCACAGCCGCTGGAGATCCGTCCGGCCAATGACCGGCTGGAGTCGGCGGCAGTCCTGGAGGGGGAATCGGCCATCGCACCGGTTTGGCTCCAGGGCGCCACCGCGGAACCGGGGGAGCCCGGACACCTTGGATTCCCCGCCCGCCGGACGGTCTGGTGGCGCTGGACCGCGCCCCGCGACGGCGGGGTGCGTCTGACGTTGGAGCGGCCGGACCAGTCCTGGCCCGGGGCCCTCATGGCGATCTACCGGGGCGGAGCGCCGGACCCGCTCCGGGTGGTGGGCGGGACGGAATCCGGAATCCTGGTGGTGCCGGTGCAGGCGGGCGAGACGCTGTCGCTGGTCGTGGGTTGCGGTCCACAATGCGACGACGCCCCGAGGACGCTCCATCTCGAAATGTTTCCCGCCGCCGTGAATGACGATTTTGCGGATGCTGCCGCGCTGACCGGGGAGTCCCAGACGATCCGGGCCTATGCCGGCATGGCCACCCTGGAGCCGGAGGAGTGGGCGGTGCCGCCGGAGAGTCGTCAGTCGTTGTGGTGGCACTGGACGCCGTCCGGCCCGGGAGTGCTCGACATGACGACCGGGCCGGCGACCTACCTGGACCTCTTTGCCGGCGACACCCTGGCGTCCTTGGAGCCGCTTGCCAGCCTGCCTTCGAATTCCGGCCGGCTGCCGGTGGCGGCAGGACGGCGGATTTTCATCCGGGCTCGCCCGGCCGGCGCCGCGGACGAGGTGGAGTTTTCCCTCCAGTTTACCCCGCTGCCACCCGAGGACGCCTTCGCCGGAGCGTTGCCCCTGGGGTCGCTTCCGGTGCAGGTCCGCGGAGTGCTGGGACTCGCCACGGGAGAACCCGGCGAGCCCAACCCGCGCGGCTTCGGCTTGCCGCGCAGCCTGTGGTACCGGTGGACCGCCTCCGCCGACGGTCCGGTGTTCCTGGGCATCGGATCTGAGTCGGAGGGAGGGCATCCCGACGTGATGGTGTTTTCCGGAGACCGGGTGGACCAGTTGACACTGCTCGCCACCCCCGGATACGGCTTCGAAGCCTCTGCGGGCATCACGTACTCGATCGGCGTGTTTTCGCGGTCGTTTTGGGAGACGCCCGACCCCTTCGAGTTCCTGCTGTTGCCTCCGCCAGAGAATGACAGGCCGGCCCAGGCGCCCCTGCTGGTCGAGACGGGGGATCGCGTCCGGGGCCATACGGCTCTGGCGACCCTCCTTGGCACCGTCTGGTACCGGTGGCGTCCGGCCTTTGCCGGTACCGCCACCCTCGTCCACCGGGGTTCGGCCGTGTCCGAGGTGCGGGTCTTTGCCGGGGAGACGCCCGGCGGAGACGGCGCGGTCGCCCTGGACCGGATGAACCTCGCTCCAGGGGAGGCGGTGTACCAGTTCCCCACGGACGCAGGTCAACTGCTGTGGTTCGCGGTGGGGACCGCCGACCAGTATCCGTCCGATGGAGGAGTCTTTGAACTGACCGTCGCTCCGTCCGACATCGGGGTGACCGGAGTGGTCCCGGAGATTGTGGAGGGAATGCCGGTGGACCTCGTGGTGCAATCCCGGTCGGCATCGGGGCTTTCCGTGCGGATTTGGAGTTCGACCTTGGCCACCAACGTCCCGGCCCTGGATCCCGCCATGGGCCGGTTCCGTCTGGAGGGACTGGAGCCGGGAGATTACCGGGTGGCAGGCTTCGGGACCAATGCTGCCGGATTGCTTCTGGCCAGCCCGTTCTTGCCGCTGCATGTCGCTCCCACCAACGACGCTTTTGCCAGTGCGGCGCCCCTCTCGCAGCTTCCCGTCGTCCTCAACGGTTCGACGACGGGCGCGACCCTGGAACCCGGCGAGCCGCTGCTGGACGCCCAGGGAGACGGCGGCTCCCGCTGGTGGACCTGGCGGGCGCCGGCGGATGGGGCGGTGCGGCTCACGGAGATGGTGGGCGTCGGGCTGTTTGAAGGGGGATCGCTCTCGGGGCTGACTCCGGTGCTTTTGGAGCCGGGGGGTGCGGGCTCGCAGGTGGCGCAGGTTCACGGGGGCGCGCTGTATCATCTGCTTGGCGTGCCCTCGGTGTTCGCGAGTCCCGGATGGTGGGGCAACGTGTCCCCGTTGTTCAGCGTCCGGATCGCGTGGATCCCCTCCAACGACCGATTCGAGGACCGGATCCGCGTCACGGGCGGGGTCCTGGACCTGGTTGCCGAGCACGCGGGTGCGGAGACCGAGTGGGGGAATCCGGTCGAGGCGGCCGCGACACCGAGTTCGGTCTGGTATTCCTGGACGGCTCCAGGGGATGGCTGGCTGACGCTGGAGGAGACGTTCGGGTCGTTTTCCCGATCAGCCCGGGTCTATCTGGCGGGCGAGGGCGATCGCCTTCGCCTGATGGCCAGCACGCGTTCCGGCGACCCCTCGCTGCGCATGCCCGTGTCCGGCGGCATGTCGCATGAGCTGGTGTTTGGTGACTTCTCGTCCTCGTGGGAGTCCGGCCAGGCGGTCTGGAGCCTGCGGTGGCATCCGGCCGCCACCAACGATGCCTTTGCCGGCCGGAGCCTGCTGGTCGGCGATCCGGTCCTGGTGGAGGGGTTCTCCGTGGGAACGACCCGGGAGGCGGGCGAGGAGGAGCGCCGTCACGCGTGGACCGGGGAATTGATCGAGCGGACGCAGTGGTTTTCCTGGGTGG
>JAFLEG010000097.1 GCA_017302195.1 Verrucomicrobiota bacterium | reverse complement strand
GCACGGTCTGCATCCAGCGGGCCCGCGCCGCGGCATCCAGCCCGGGGGGCGGCGCGATTTTCAGGTCGCCCCGGGTGAGATCGTCAAAGACCCGCTGGCGGTTCTCCCGCAGCGCATCGGTCCGGGTCGCATAGTCGTCCCGCAGGGTCGCCGGCTCCGGAATGGTGCGGGAGGCGAAAACCTCGCGCTGCTTCGGATGCGGCTGCCATCCGCGATGCGGCGCCTTGTGATGGCACATCAGGAAGAACGGACGGTCCTTCGGACGCCGCTTCAGGAAGTCGAGCGAGAGATCGGTGATGATGTCCGTCACATACCCGGGGATCACCTTGCGGCCGTCCGGGGTGAGGAACGCCGGATCAAAATAGTCCCCCTGCCCCGGCAGGATGATCCATTCGTCGAATCCGGTGGGATCGCTGCCCAGGTGCCATTTGCCGATCATGCCGGTGTGATAGCCCCCGGCCTGCAGACTCTTCGCCACGGTGGGCTGGGACCCGTCGAAGCGGTTGAAGACCGGCACGCCGTTGCGGTGGGAATACTTGCCCGTAAGCAGCGTGGCGCGGCTGGGCGTGCAGATGGAGTTCACCACGAAGGCCCGCGTGAACCGCATGCCCTCGCGGGCCAGACGGTCCATGTGCGGTGTCTCGTTGACCTGGCTGCCATAGGCCCCGATGGCGTGGGCGGCATGGTCGTCGGTCATGATGAACAGGATGTTGGGACGTCCCGCGGCGCGCACCGCAGGGCAGGCCAGCCACAACCCCACCACGAGCGAAAGCCAGGATCGGTATCTCATGAGCGTGCGTTCTCGATACGTCGGATGACTCGGGATAACGAGGACGGATTTCAAAAGGATGAACGATGAAGGATGAGGGATGAAGTGGACGCCGCGGGAGACGAAGTCACGAGGCCCGGACTTCCCTTGCTGAACACTGAAAACTTGAAACTGAAAACTTCCCCGCGGGGCGTGCGCTTGGAGTCACCCCCACGCCATTTTGCCACGCCACGCCTTGTTGGATATTCGCCTCATCCGCGCTCCGCCTACTGCAGCACCAGGCTGGCCGCGGCGAGGATGCCGAGCACCCAGGCCACGCCGGGCACCTCGCGTGCGCGTCCGGCGGCCAGCTTCACCAGCGGCCAGAGCACAAACCCGAAGGCGATGCCGTGGGCGATGGAGAAGGTGAGCGGGATCCCGGCCACCACGGGAACGGCCTCGGTGGGATCCTCCCAGGGGATCAGCCGGACGCCCGAGGTGATCCACGCTCCGACCAGCATCAGCGCGGGCGCCGTGGCCGGCGGGTAGCTGCCCAGACTGGCCACCAGGGGCGCCAGGGGCAGCGCCAGCAGAAACAGCACCCCGACCACCATGGCCGTCAGCCCCGTGCGGGCTCCCGTCGGCGCCGCCACGGTGCTCTCCATGTAGGCACCGACCGAACTGGTGCCCAGCAGCGGGGCCGCCACCGAGCCCAGGGCGTCGGCCAGCAGTCCGCGGCGGAACCGCGGATCGCCGGACCCCGCGGCACTCCCGCCATCGGGTCCACCGCCGGCGGTCACGGCCAGCAGCGTGCCGGTGGCGTCGAAGAGGATCATGAGAAAGAGCACGATCCCGCCGCCGAGCAGGCGCGCATCCCACAACGCATGCCAGTCCAGACCCAGCAGCAGGGGTGCGGGTGACGGCGGCAGGGACGCCAGCGCTTCCGGCAGGCGCAGGGCATTCAGGGTGGCGCTGCCGCGCACCGCGACGCTCTGGGAGATGGCTTCCGGAAGCCGGGGCATCGCCCACTGCACCGCGACGCCCAGCGCGAAGGTGATGGCGATGCCGGCGATCACCGCGCCGCGCCGGCCGCGCGCCTGCAGCGCCACCGTCACCACCAGGCCGGCCAGGGCCACCAGGACATCAGGCGACAGGGGGGCACGGGTGAAGCCCACCCAGGTGCCCGGATCAGACACCACCACGCCGGCCGCCTTGAGCCCCAGGAAGGTGATGAACAGCCCGATGCCGCCGCGAATGGCCTGTACCAGCGACTGGGGAATCCCGCCGGCGAGCACGGTGCGCAGCCCGGTGGCGCTCACCAGCAGCAGGAGCAGCGCGGCCACCAGAGTCGTGGCCAGCGCCGCCCGCCACGGTTCCGCATACCCCGCGGCTGCCGCGGCCGGGATCAATGCGGTGACGAAGAAGAAGTTCTCGCCCATGTAGGGCGCGGCGGCGACGGGCAGGCGACCGACCCAGCCCATCAGGAAGCAGGCCACCGCCGCCGCCAGGCAGGTGGCGGTGAAGGCGGCTCCCGCGGGAATGCCCGTGGAGATTCCCAGTGCCGTGCCTGTCAGCACCGCCGGCTCCACCACCACGATGTAGGCCATCGCCAGAAAGATGGCGATGCCGCCCTGCAGTTCCGTCCGGAACCCCGCCGGAGCCACAGCCCGCGGGCCGTCTTGCATCCCTTGCACGGCGGCCACCTTCCCGGACCGCGCGAAAGTCTGCAATCCGTGGTGAGACACCGCCGATTCCCGTCCAAACGGGTTGCCGGAATCGGCGCGATCAACGACAACCGCGCCCCGCCATAATGGCGCCGCCAGTCCCCGCATGAAGTCCACCGCCCTCAACGAGGCCCAGTTCCTCGAATTGCTCCAAAAGGTCCTGCCCCAGGCCACGCCCGACACCCGGCTGGCCGCCGTCATCTATGACCGCGTGGCGCAGGAGGTCCGTCTGATCAACAACCTGCGTTCCCTGGAGAAACTCTGCACCGAGGGAGCCCTGCCCAATCTGGAGCCGGAGACCGTCTCGGAACTGCAGAGCCGTCTGGCCACCAACTTCGGCGCGGCCAACGTGGTGGTCACTCCGTCTGAAAAGGGGGACGCCGCGGCCGTGGAGATCGTCCTGCCGGACCGCACCATCAGCAACCGGGTGCGGGTCCAGCCGCCGGGGGCCGAAGAGGAGGAGGCCAAGGTGCCCTACGTCCCGCTTCCTGTGGCCCTGCCGGAGGATCCGGACCTGTTGTGGGTGCTGGCGCGCCGGGAGGACCTGGCTCCGGACGAGGCCTCACGGGCCCTCGTGTCCCTGGAGGAGGAATTTTGGGAGACCAAGGCCGGACAAAAGGCCCTGCGGGACCGTGTGGAACGCAACTTCGCCGAGTTCATCGCCCGCGTGCCCGCGGCCGCGCTGGCCGACTCCGGACTCAAGCGCCACTACAAATCCCCGGAACCGCGTCAGACGCTCCGGCGTCTGGTGCCGGCCTCGCAGGAATCCCTGGCAGCCCTGGATCAGGGGTGAGCTGCCGGTGGGTGCAGCAACGCCCCCCTGGGGAAGGATGAACGATGATCGTTGAGTGATGAGGTGAAGACCGTGGGAGACAGGGGCACAAGGCTCTGATTGTTCTGCCCTCCTGAATGCTGAACACTCCCCTGCGGATGCGCTTGTGGAGTCACCACCACGACAGTTCGCGGTTGCGCGCACGGCTCGGACGGATCCTCGCCCTGCCGGGGTTGAAATCACCGCCGGCTGCGGACCGATCTTCGGTGGTGGGAGGGGACGCGCCCTGTCAGGCTTCGCCCCATGATGCACCGCCGTCAGTTCCTCGCCGCCCTGGCCGGTGGCTCCCTGCTGCCCCTGGCCGTCCGCGGCGACGATCCCGCGGCGCGCCCCCTGCGGCTGGGAATCATCAGCGACGTGCACAAGGACATCATCCACGACGCGGACGTGCGCCTGCAGGCGTTCGTGGATGCCATGACCGAGGCCCGGGCCGACGCGATCCTCCAGTTGGGTGACTTCTGCACACCCCGGCCGGAGAACCAGGGATTTGTGGAGCGGTTTCAGGCCTTTGCCGGACCGAAGTACCACGTGCTGGGCAATCACGACACCGATGGCGGCTTCCAGCGTTCGGACGTGCTCGCCTTCTGGGGAATCCCGGCGCGCTACCAGTCCTTCGACCTGGGGGCATTCCATTTCATCCTGCTCGACTCCAATGACCGTCCGGACGACTTCCAGGGTGGCTACCCCAGCTTCCTCGCCGAAGACCAGATCGCCTGGCTGGAGGCCGATCTGGCGGCCACCCGGCGGAACACCTTCGTCTTTTCCCATCACAGCCTGGAGCGTCCGCTGTGCATCCGCAATCAGGCCCGGGTCCGCGCCGTGCTGGAGGCGGCCCGCATGCCGGACGGACGCCGCAAGGTGGCAGCCTGCTTCAACGGCCACTGGCACATTGACCACGCCCGGGTGATCGGCGGCATCCCGTACCACCACATCAACTCCTCCTCGTACTACTGGCTGGGCGACCGGTACCGGCGCGACCGCCTTGCCCCGGACCAGTCCCGGCGCTTCCCCACCGTGGCGCTCACCGCGCCCTACACCGCCCCGCTGTTCACCCTCCTGGAGGTGGATCCTGCCGCCGGACGCTTCTCAATTCGCGCCGCCAACTCCGGATGGATGGGCCCCTCCCCTGCCGACCTCGGCTTCAGCTCCACCGCCGTGGATCTGGACACCATCCGACCGGAAATCCGTGCTGCGGCCGGTTCGTTCGGATGATGGCTTGTTGATCCGCAGGATCCCGCACCATCTGCACACATCGTGGTCGTTTCGTCGTGCAATATGACCACGATGTTGACGTTCCGCACGACCCATGGTCCCCGGTTCACAGCCACCGGACGGTGCGGTGAACCGACGTCCGGGACAGTTTGTTCCCGGCGCATCCTTACGCAGTTCCCTCGAATTTGACGAAGGCCGATGAACGGCCGGGAACCACCCCGGAGGCTTGAACGCGGCTCCAATCGCCACGGGCCCCGCGAAAGCCGGCGTGGGCCAGTTCCAGCATGCGGCGGGACAGGGGCTGCCCGCTGCAGGTATGCCTCCCGGCGCCAAACGGCAGCGAATTCAGCCGGTGCAGCGGACACCCGGAGGCCTCGCCCAGGAAGAGGTACACCACGTCGCCCCGGCGAAACGGGTGGGACTCCACGACCGTGTCCTGCGTGCAGCGCCGCATGACGAAGCTGGTGGGCGCCAGCGAGAAATCCACCTCGGGCTCGGGCGCTCCGGGAGAGGCCCCCAAGGTGGCATGCCGGAGCCAGCGGTTGGCCGCCCAGTTGACCGCGGCCACGGTCGGGGCGGTGCCCATCATGAGCAGGGTCAGGAGCAGGAGGAGTTCTGCCGGACCGGGCTCGCGGATCCGGCGCACCGCCGCGAGGTAGGCCTCCACGCGCTCATGGCAGCGATGCAGGTGGGCCGGCCGGGGGAAGGGCAGGAAGATGTCCACGCCGAACAGCACCTCCTCGTCCACCGTGACGCCGGTCCCGCTCACCTCCTGCAGGCAGCAGCCGAAGAGATGCGCGGTGACCTTGCGGGCGATGGCGAAGGTGCTGGGACCCTCCGACGCCAGCACCTCATCCACCAGCGCCACCACCTCGCCCGGCGGCACGGCATCCATCCGGCGCACGCACCGGGCCAGTTCCGGACGCAGCAGCCGGCTCTGGTTGCGGTGGGCCTCGCCGTTCAGGAACTCCGGATTGTGGTCCATGAAGTACCGGATCCATCCGGTCTGCTGCGGATCGCACAGGGCGAGGTAGTCATCGAGAAACCGCATCTGCTCGAAGATCGGATCCTCCAGGATCTTCCGGGCGATCCCGGTGCGCTGGACGAACACGGCGCGGGGGCTGTCGCCCTCGCCTTCCACGAACTCCACCGGTTGGGCCCGTTCGGGAAACGTGTCCTCGGTCCGGTGACCCACCACGGACTGCAGGGCGTGCAGGATTCTCAGAATGCGCATGCGAACGTCGGGATTGGACGGCAGCCCGGGCGAGGGGTCAGCGGACCGGCGGAGTGGGCGGGCCCGGCGGGCACTTGCGGACGGCGGCGATGAATTCCGCGACGGTCATGCCGCTGCGGAGAATTCCATCATCAATGGACACGCCATACGTCTCCTCCACCGCCATGATCAGATGCATCAGATCCAGCGAGTCCAATCCGGTATCCTCGACCCGGGAGGCGAGGATCTCCGCGGCGCTTCGCGGGTTCGATTCGCCTTCCTGAAGGCGTGCAACGATGAAGTCCTGGAGGTCCATGGGATCGGGCATCGGGAAGAATGGAGAAGTTTTTGTGACGAGGCGACGGGCTGGAGGATTCGGAAAAGCGCTTCAGGAGGATCTCGCGGCGCTGTCCGGTGGCAACGCCAGACTGAAACTCCCGATCAGCTCCCGGCAGCATTGATCCGGATGCGCCTGCTGGAGGGGAAACAGTTCGGAGACCAGATGGGCGGCCGCACGGGCGACATCTGGAACCGCACCGAGAAAGGCCTCGGGCACCGGTCGTCCGACCACGATGCGGAAGCGCCAGTGTCCGAGGCTCAGCACCGTACAGGGCAGCAGCAGGGCCTGCTTCTGGGCCGCCATGCGGATCGCGCCGGTGGCCACCCGAACCTGCCAGCCGTCCGGCAGCGGCACGTTCACCGTACGGGCTGCCCGGACGTCCAGAGCCACCAACAGGGCCGTGCTGCCGCCGAGGGCGGCCACCTCCCGGATCTGGTCGGTGTAGAGCGCGCCCGGCACCTCGGGAAACGGCAGGCAGCGGTCCTTCAACCGGTGGAGGTACGGACGGTTCCGCGCCACGCCGGCGACCAGCGGGATGGCTGGAAACCCGCGTGCCCGCAGCCAGTGGGACAGCAGCCCGAAGGGCCCAAAATGGCAGAAGGCCACCACCACAGGACGCCCCGCAGCGCGCGCCGCCTCCAGGGAATCCAGTCCGGTAAACTCACAGCGTCCGCGCCAGCGGGGGCCGCCCAGCCGGTCCGGCAGAAAGGCCGGCACCCGGTCCAGATGATGGCGAACGCTCAGGTACCAGGGCCATGCGCGACGTCCGGGTCCGGGACCGAGACATGCCGGCCAACCACAATTCCACCGCAGGCAATCCGTCGGCAGCAGGGCCCGCAACCCCGCCCACGGAAGCAGCACCCACCGGAGCATCGCCACCGGCAGCCACCGGTCGAGCCAGCGAATGACGTGGAACACGCCAAACCCGACCCCCTGTTTGATCGTCCGGAGCAACGCGCCTCATGCTGCGGAAACCCGCCGCACCGTCCAATCGAATTACCCTCCGAAGAAAACGACTTCCGTCGGAGTCGTACCGCTACTCAAACACATAGGTGCTCATTCCCTGCGGCGGCACGACGACGGGGAGTTCGAGATGACCATCGGGGGATATCGGGAGGGAGTCTTCACGTCCGCGGGCGTCGCGGACGGTGGTCCGCCCGGTCAGGCCGGTGTAGTAGAGCGAGAGTCGCAGTGTCCGCCCGATGAGTTGGTCGGTGGGATTGAACACGGCCAGCAGTCCCTTCTGGGGAAGGCGCGGATTGACGTGCAGCATCCAGTCCAGGTTCCGGGCGTCGGCCCGACGGCCATGGATGAGGTCGCTTTCCAGGAGCTCGCGGTGGGCCTTGAACCAGGCCACCTTGGACGCTACCAGCTCCCGCGTCCGCTCGGAGTCGTAAAGACGCGGCCCCCGGTAACAGGCCTGCACCCCCAGGGCGAGGTTGCAGTCCAGCATGCGCGCGTAGTGATCGAGATGCTGCTCCAGGGGCTCGATCGTGGCCGCCGCACCCCCGCCATGATATTCGGTCAGCGGGACGAACATCCATCCCATGCTGGGCAGCTTCTGCCAGGTGCCATCGTAGATGTTCTGCCGGGTATGGATCACCTGTTCGTCACGCGGCAGTGACCAGTTTACCTCGCGGTATCCCATGGCGACCTTGCTGGATCCGGACAGGAAATAGTAGTCGGGCACGTTCAGGTAGATGCCCTGTCCGCGGCACCAGCCATAGAAGTCCGCGATTTCCCGCCACTGGTTCCAGCGGCTGTCCTCCAGTCCCCGATGTCCCGGATGGACGGTCGAGGCGCAGGGATCGCCCGGATACGATCCGTCATGTTCCAGCAGGGCGAACCCGCTCTCCCGGTGGAACTCGTGGAGCCGCCGGAAGTAATTGGTGCCCCAGACGCTCTGAAGACAGGGTGCATTGCCGAACACCGGCTTCTTCCCGGGCGGCATCACCACGTCCTGATCGGCCCCGATGCTGCGCGAGGACAGCAGCGAATAGCTGCCAATCTCGATGCCCTTCTGGCGGGCGTGGGAGGCAAAAGCCCTGGCCTGCTCCAGCGTGCGGGGCGACTCGTCCTCCATGTGGAAGCCGCTGCCGAAACTCAGGATCAGCATCTCGAAACCCACAGCGGCGCACTGCTCGATGGCGTTGGTCACGGCGGCGCCGTCGGACGACACCAGGTGCATCATCAGCGGATTCTCCGTGGTCCACGGCGCAATGACGCGGTAGAGGCGCCGCACGGACAGTCCGCAGCGCTCGCGATCCGTCGAGTCCATCGGCAGCACCCAGGCCCGGTACGATTCCCAGGGAACTCCGGGCTGGAGCGCCTGCGCCGGCCCCAGGTCGGGACCGATCTCCAGCAGGCACGGGGTCCGCTTTTCGTAATTCACCTGGGTGTGGAAGTCCGGATCCGGCAGCCAGCGGTACGAACGGCGGTTCGCGCCGGCCGCCATCATGCCCCCGAAGGACATGTCGGTCTCCACATGCACATTGGGCGGGATCGCCCCGTCGCTGAGCTCATCCACCTCGGAGCTGCGCTCCACCCATGCCAGCATCTCGCTGGAGAAGCGGTCCAGGCGGACCGGATCGTTGCCAGTCTGCGTGACCGTGATCCACTTGGAGTATGCCGGCAGTCCGTCGTAAAGCTCGTAGTGCACAGAGACCCGCACTGCCGCGGCCGGTGTGCCGGCGGCGGACTCCGGCGCCGCAAAATCGAGCCGAAGCGTCACGCCCTTCGGGGGCCACTGCACATCCGGCGCGTGGTGCCTCATCCGCCGCCAGGCCAGGCGCTCTTCGGGGCGTCCCGCCACATGGCCGATGAAGCGGAAGGCGTTGGTGTCCGCCCCAAGCCGTGGGATCCACTCGGGTCGCAGGAAGGCGTAGTTGGATTGTCCCCGGAGCCCTCCGACCTCAAACCGCCGTCCGTCGAGCTCCACCACCGCCTCGGGCTTCACGCCCCGCAGCAACGACTCACCCGATCCCAGATGATCCAACGCCACAGTGGCGGCGTTGGGCTGCACGCGGATCACCCGGCGCAGAAGTCCATTCTCCAACACCAACTCCCGGCCGTTGGCGCTTGCCGTAATCCGGGCGGTGTAGGGCGAGGGGTCGAGGAGCCAATCCGGCGACGCGGACCATGCCGTCGCCGCCCATCCGCATGCCACGATCAGGAGCCACTGGTGCTTCATGGGGCGCCTTCGACCCCGGGCTTCACGGCGCCATTCACTGGCAATCGTGGTACCCGATCGTCTGTCGCAGGGGCGTTTGGCCGTCAAAGATCCGACCACTGTTCCAGAGTGCCCATGGGCCGTATCCCGATCTCACCGCGACCTGATTCGCTGGAATGCCGCGCCCCGCGAGATCAGTCCGAAATCGGGTGCGGATACCGAAGTCGAAAGAATTCCCGGGAGGTGGGGTGCTGCATGCGCACCGGACCGCCAGCGGCGATCGCGATCTGTTGCCATGCGGACGGAGGGGTCAATCGTGTGGCCGACTCCAGCACCAACTGGCCCCATCGGGCGTCCCACCGAAGTACCACGCCATCCTCGGTGGATTCGGCGTGCAGGATGGGCAGTGCCGGCTCCATGCCCGCCCCAATCGGTTCACGGGCAGCCGGGTGTACCACAAACCGCACCAGTTCAAAGGGGGTCTGGGCGTCCGCCACCGAGCGGGTCAGATGAATCCAGCCATAGCGGAGGCTGGGGAGCGCCTTGACACCAATCAGCAGATCCAACTCCGATTCCTGTCTGGTGCCTATCGTCACGTACTCCCAAGGGTCGGACCCGAATCGTGTCGCCCGATAGACCAGGAGCGGGAGGGAGTAACCGACGCCTGTGGGATGGAGCAACTCGCTGAACACTGGGCGGGTGCCATCAATGACCTCTCCCCGTTCCAAGCCGATTCGGCCCGAGTCCCGACGGAGGAGACGGCTGCCCCGCAGGGGCACAAGTCCCTGCCCGCAGAGCCAATCCTCGGGTTCATCAC
>JAFLEG010000096.1 GCA_017302195.1 Verrucomicrobiota bacterium | reverse complement strand
CTTTGGGATGGTTGGGGCTGGATTGGCGCGGCCGACGCGGTCGAAACCGGCCTGGTACGTGCTTCCAATCATTTTCCGAAACTCCGGGCTGGGTCCTGGATGCTCCCGGTTTTTGCGGGATTCCATCCGGGCAATGCCTGCCGCGCCGGCGCCGACTCAATCCAGATGAAGCTGAACATTGTCCGCCCGTTCCTGCCTGACCTATCCGAGATCCAGTCCGACTTCGCCCAGTGCCTTCAATCCGGCCTGGTCACCAACAACTCGCCGCATGCCCGACGCTTTGAAGAGCGCCTGCAGCAGTTTTTTGGATGCCCGATCACGCCGTCGGTGAACTGCAACGGCGAGCTGTCGCTCTACCATCTCATCCAGGCCTGGAAGGACCGGCTCGGCTACGGACCGCACGATTCCTTCGAGGTGCTGGTACCCTCGTTCACGTTTTCCGGAACGATTCATGCGCTGGTGACCAACAATCTGCGCCCGGTGTTCTGCGACGTGGATGCCGGGCTGGTCCTGGATCTGTCCAAGGCCGTGGTGGATTCCCCCGACATCAAGATGATCGTGGCGGTCGGGGCCTACGGCAACCTGGTGGACCTGGAGTTGATGGGACGCCTCGCCAAATCCCAGTCGCTGGCGGTGATTCTCGACAACGCCCCGGCGTTCGGATCGCGCTTCCGGGGCAAGTTCTCCTGGGAGTATGGCTTCAGCGAGATGATCAGCTTCCACGCCACCAAGATCTTCAATTCGATGGAGGGGGGCGCCAACATCGTCAACGACCGTGAGATCGCCGACGCCCTCATCCGGCTCCGGGATTTCGGGCAGTACGAGAAGGTCCGCGGCGACGTGGACCTGCCGGGCCTGAACTCCAAGATGACCGAGATCTGCGCCCTGGTGGGGCTGAAGAACCTGGAGAAGGTGGACTTCATCCTCGGTTCCCGCGCCCGGAATGCCGCCCGGTACCGCGAGTTCTTCGGAGGGCTCGAGGGGAAGGGCTGGCTGCGCACCATGGCGGTCTCCCCCCACGTGGTCTGCCCGTACCTCTACTTCCCCATCATCCTCAACGAGGATGCCGGGGCGTTCGTCAACCACATGCAGTCCCGCAACATCGGGGTGCGCCGGTACTACACCGCCAATCACTCGCTGAAGTTTTACCGCGGACGCTACCGCCAGCAGGACCTGTCCTTCACCGAGGCCATCAAGGACAACATCGTGTCGCTGCCGCTCCACACGGTCATGACCGACAGCGAGATGGACTATCTCTTCGAGTCGGTGCAGGCCTATTTCGCGAAATGAGAATGACGCTCCCCGCAGTTTCCTTTCCCAGAACCAATCCATGAACATCCTCGTCACGGGCGGCGCCGGCTACCTGGGCTCCGTCCTGATCCCCAAACTGCTGATCCGCGGGCACAAGGTCCGCGTGCTCGACATCGGCTACTTCGGCATCGAACACCTCCGCGCCATGCGGCCGGCCGTCGAGGTGGTGCGCCAGGACCTGCGTGCCATGCTGGCGGATCCCGCCGCCCTGGACGAACTGCTCAAGGGCATCCACGTGGTCATCCATCTGGCGGCCATCTCCAATGACCCGAGCGCGGAGCTGAATCCGCGCCTGACGGAGGAGGTCAACTTCGAGGCCACCCGCGACCTGGCCATCGCCTGCAAGCGCCGTGGCATCCGCGCGGTGTTCTCCTCGTCCTGCTCGGTGTATGGCGAGTCTCCGGACGAGGTGGATGAGGACGGCCAGACCAAGCCGCTCACCACCTATGCCAAGTCGAAGGTGGATTCCGACAACCTGATCGTGGAGCTCGCGGACGCGAACTGGCGTCCGGCGATCCTGCGCAACGGCACGCTCTTCGGCTACAGCCCGCGGATGCGCTTCGATCTGGTCATCAACATTTTCAGCTACTGCTCCACCCTCTACAACGAGGTCCGGGTGTTCGGAGACGGCCTGCAGTGGCGTCCCATGCTGCACGTGGATGACTGCGCCCGGGCGATGATCTACTTCGTCGAGAACCCGGGGCACAAGCACCTGGTGTACAACATCGCCTCGGAGAACCTGCGCGTGGTGGACCTCATCTCCATCTTCAAGGCGATCAATCCCTCCTGCCGCGAGGTGTACATCAAGCTCGAGAATCCCGATACGCGGAACTACCACGTGAACACGGCCCGCATGCGCGCCGAGGGCATCACCCCGCGGGTGGACATCCGGACGGGCGCCGAGGAGATCATTGAGGCCATCGTGACCGGCCGCATCGCCGATCCGGAGGCGGTCTATTACCGGAACGCCAAGTGGCTGAAGGAGCTGACCGAACTGGGGAACAAGGATTCCGCCGGAACGGTCGGCATGCTCGACATCATGGTGGCGCCGATCGGCAGCCCGGGCACCGGTCTGACCAAGCCGTGAACCTTCAGGCCGCAACCGATTGAGCCAGCGCCGACGGATCGAAGTGTGCGTGGACTCCATCGAGTCCGCACTGGCTGCGGTCGAAGGGGGTGCGGATCGCCTGGAGGTCTGCTCCGCATTGGGCGAAGGAGGCCTCACGCCCAGCGCCGGCCTCCTGGAAGTGCTTCGCGAACGGGTGCGGATTCCCCTGGCCGTCATGATCCGGCCGCGCTGCGGCGACTTTTGCCCGTCCGACGACGAGTTCGAGGTGATGCGACGGGACCTGGTCCGGGCCAGGGCGGCGGGCGCGGACCTGATCGTGCTAGGCCTGCTGACGCCGGCCGGGGACGTGGACGTCACCCGCACCCGCGAGCTCATCGCCCTGGCGCGTCCGCTGCCGGTGACCTTTCACCGGGCCTTCGACATGACCCGCGATCCCCACGCATCGCTGGAGGCGCTGATCGGGCTGGGCTGCGAGCGGGTGCTGACCTCCGGACAGGAAAAAACCGCCCTGGAAGGACTGGATCTTCTGGTGGACCTGGTCCGGCAGGCTGCGGACCGGATCGTGGTGATGCCCGGCGGGGGCATCACCGAGAGGAACCTGCCGCGCATCCTGCGGGAGTGCGACGCCCGGGAATTCCACGTCTCTGCCAGCGGCTCCCGGGACAGCCGGATGGAGTTCCGGAACACGCGGATTCCCATGGGCCGCACCCTGTCGGCCTCCGAATACACGGTGCCGGTGGCCGATGCCGTCCGGGTGGCGCGTTTCCGGGACCTGGCAGGCACCCGGGAATAAGAACTCCGCACGGGGTCATTCCGGAATCTTGGTCAGCTCGGCCTGGGTCAGCAGGAAGCCGAGGACCTGATCCCGCCGGCCGGTGGGAACCCCGATGGCGAGAACCACCCGATCTCCCGGGGTACGGTCATTGAATGGGGTGAATTCGCAGGTCACCGAGCGAAGCCAACGTTCGGTCGGAGCGCCCGGCTGGGCCTGCTGGAGCAGGGTGCGAAGATCCGGACACTCATACACTTTCCGGGACCCGGCGAACCGGCGCATGCCGTCCGTCAATCGCTCGATGTGGGCCGGGGCCTCCATCTCCAGCTTGAGCAGCCGCGCCCGACGGAGGGCCCGGCTGGCCGGCCCGAGGAACAGCCCGGCCAGCAGGGCGATGATGGCCATCGAACAGAGCAGCTCGATCAGGCTGAACCCGCCCGCACGCGCCCGGGATGAAGGCGGGCCTCCGCAAGCACGCCGTTCCCGGGCGGGCGGTTTGGGCGGGAGCAACGCAGGGAGCGGGAATTCGCAGGCCATGGATCGCATGAATCCGCCGATCAGACCGGGCCTGCCTCCGATCCTCACGCCCCGGAAGAGGCTGGGCAGTCCGGCACTTTGCCCCTACACCGGACCCCGTCATGTCCTGGATGGATTGGTACAACGCCCTTGCCAAGCCGGCATGGACTCCGGCGCCCGCGACAATCGGCCGGATCTGGAGCCTCCTGTACCCGATTCTCTTCCTCACCCTGGCGTTCGTGGCCGTGCAGGTTTGGCGCCACCGGCTTCCGCCGCGGGCGGCCATCCCGTTCGCCCTGAACCTGGCCTCCAACCTCCTGTTCACCCCGATCCAGTTCGGCTTGCGGAACCTCCCGCTCGCCTCTGCGGACATCCTCATCGTGTGGGCCACCATCGTCTGGATGATCGCCGTCCTGTGGCGCCCTCATCCGTGGGTGGCGGCCGCCCAGGTCCCCTATCTGGCGTGGGTCTCGACAGCCACCGTCCTGCAGCTCTCGATCACCTGGATGAACCGTTGAGCCCGGGCCAGGCCCTCCTCCGGCAGCCGGTGCCGGGTGCGGTGGCGCGAATTCCCTCCCCGATCCCGGGCTTCTGCAGAATCCTCGGCACATGCAGCCAAAGCGTGTGGTCATCGTGGGCGGAGTTGCGGGCGGCGCCAGTGCCGCCGCCCGGGCGCGCAGGCTCTGCGAGGCCTGCGAGATCACCATTCTGGAGCGCGGACCGCACGTCTCGTTTGCCAACTGCGGACTCCCGTACTTCGTCGGGGGGGAAATTGTGCGGCAGGACGATCTCCTGCTCCAGACGCCCGCCAGCCTTCGGGCTCGGTTCAACCTCGACGTCCGGGTCCGCAGTGAGGTGATGGCCATTGACCGGGCCGCCCGACAGGTTCGGGTCCGGGATCTTCCCACCGGACGCGAGTACGACCTGCCCTATGACGCCCTGGTGCTGTCCACCGGGGCCCGGCCGCTGCTCCCGCCGATCCCCGGCATCGGGCGGGAGGGCCACTTCACGGTGCATACGGTGCCGGACGTGGAGCGGATCCGGGCCTGGACCCGCGATTGCCGGGCGTGCCGGGCGGTGATTGTCGGGGGTGGATTCATCGGACTCGAGATGGCGGAGCAACTGGTCCGCCATGGCGGCCTGACCGTCCAGGTGGTGCAGTCGCAGCCCCAGGTCATGGCCCCTCTGGACCCCGAGATGGCGGCATGGCTCCACCGGGAACTGCGGGCCCATGGCGTCGAACTGTTCCTGGGCAGCCCGGTGACGGCCTTCGAGGCTCCGGGCGGATCGGAGACGGCCCGCGCGTCGGTGGTGGTGCTGGGCAACGGGCAACGGCTGCCTGCGGACACCGTGGTGCTCAGCCTCGGGGTGCGTCCCCGGGTGGAACTGGCCCGTGACGCCGGCCTGGAGATCGGGGAACGCGGGGGCATCCGGGTCTCCGAGCGGCTCCAGACCTCGGACCCGGACATCTGGGCCGTGGGGGATGTCATCGAGGTGCGGGATGGCGTCACCGGGGCCTGGAGCCTCGTGCCCCTCGCGGGGCCGGCGAACCGCCAGGGCCGGATCGTGGCGGACAACCTGTTTGGACGCCCCTCCGTCTATCGCTGCACCTGGGGCACCTCCATCCTGCGGGTGTTCGACCTCACCGCCGGAAGCACCGGCGCCAACGAAAAGACCCTGCGCGCCGCCGGCATCCCCCACCGGGTCCTGCATCTGCATCCCGGATCGCACGCGGGCTATTATCCGGGAGCGGAACCGCTCGCCATGAAGCTTCTGTTCGCCCCCGACACCGGACGCCTCCTGGGCGCGCAGGTCGTCGGACGCGAGGGCGTGGACAAGCGCCTGGACGTGCTGGCCACCGCGTTGCAGGCCGGCATGACCGTGGAGGATCTGGCCGGGCTGGAATTGGCGTATGCGCCCCCCTTCGGCTCGGCCAAGGACCCGGTCAACCTCGCCGGCATGGCGGCCCAGAACCTTCTCGCCGGCGACGTGGCCACCGCGCAGTGGCATGAGATGCCGCCGTTTCAGCCCCCGGATGCCGTGATTCTCGATGTCCGGCGACGCGAGGAACGCGAACACGGCTTCCTTCCGGGATCCCTATCCATACCCCTGGATGAACTCCGGTCACGCCTGGAGGAGATCCCCCGGGACCGGGAGATCGTGGTCTCCTGCCAGACCGGCCAGCGTGCATATTTCGCCTGCCGTCTGCTGTCGCAGCATGGCTTCCACGTCCGGAACCTCTCCGGCGCCTGGCGGACCTGGAACGCCGCGGTGGAAGGCGGGGCGACCTACTGATCCGGGGCGGCCTCCAGCCTGAATGGGACACGGGCCGTCAGTCCGACCCAGCAGACGCCGGCGGGGCCAGGGCATCCTCCTCGTTTTCTATTCCCGCGTCTTGAGCTCAAACTCCAGCTTCGTCTCGGTGCCGCGGACCTCGTCAATCATCTCCATGTCCCGGAGCTGCCAGACACCATCCACCTTCTTCAGGGATCCGATGCTGAAGCGCTTCACGATCCGGCCCGAGGCGTCGTAGGCGTCGGCCAGCATGAGCCCGTTGTGCTCGATGCTGACCCAGGAGACCACCCGGGTGTAGCCCGGAGCCTGCGGATGGGTGCTCTCCAGAATCTTGCAGGGCTGGCCCTTCTTCATCGGGGGCGGCGACCGGGGCACGATCCGCTGTCCGGGCCAGTGCAGAAACTCCAGGCCCAGTTCGCGGAGGGTGAAGTCGGATCCGGCAAAGGCCCTGGCCGAGTCCGCGGAACCGGAGGATGCACCGGCCGCCGCTTCCCCCCCGCGGGCGACGCGGTACTCAGGGGGGCGGTCCGGAGTCCGGATCAGGGTCAGCGTCTCGGGTTTGGGACCGCCCGCCGCGTAGGTCACCTCCCAGGAAGGCGCGTCGGAAACGCGGTTGACGATGGTCAGCGGCAGCCGCCGCACCCCGCCCTCGGCGTCGCGCAGGCGGAGCGTCGCCTGATTGGTGAAGCTCTCCACCGGCTTCAGGGCGCGCAGGTCGGCCGCCAGCGCCTGCCCCTCCGCCTCCGACCGGGTGGGACCCTCGGCGCCGGACACACGGGGGAACACCCAGGCCGGAATCAGGACGAGCAGGAAGAGAATGCGGACAACGCCGGGGTAGCTCATGGGGGGCCGATCAACGATCCGTCACCAGGACCTGCGGACGCTCCCCGCGGCGGCCCGACACGCACACCGAGGGCGGACGCCCCGCGCTGCCCGCGCAGCCGCACCCGGTGCGACGCTGGAAATCCATCCGGCGCGGACGCATCCACCGCCAGAGCAGCACGCCCGCGGTGAGCGCCACGACCGCCAGGGCTGCGGGTTGTTGCCAGTCCATGCAGTCACGGTACCGGGTGGATGCCCGAAGGCAATTCCCGCCAACCCACCCGGCGGGCGGCGCTTCCTGCGATGGCCTCACACCGCAAGGCACGGATCGCGAAGTCTTGTCCGCGGGAGGCATCCGCCTAGGCTCACCGCATCCGCCGCCCGTAGAGCCACCTCTGAGGATCAACATGCAGGATCTGTCGTCCCCCTCCCCAGGCATCCACCGACTTTCCGTGGACGCCTGCGTCCGGGCGGCCGCGTTCGCCCTGCGCTCCGTTTCCCGAAACGACCTGGAACAGGGTGCTTCCCCGCCGGATGCAGCCGCCGGGCCGATGGCCGTTCCATCGGATGCGGTGCCCGACGCCGCGGTGGCTGTGGCCTGCCGGTGGCTGGAAGCACAGGGCACGGAGACGGTCCACGGGGCCATGAGGGACGCCGTGGCGGCCGCCTCTCAGGATCTGGTGTGCAGCGGCGCGGTACCCGAAGCCGGTGCGGCATGGCGGGAAACCCCGGGCGGATGGGAGCCGTGCGACGTCCAGGACGGTTTGGAGGAGCCACCGGAGGGGGCCGAGGCGCCGGGGAGATTGCGCATTCCCCAACTCCCATCCGAGGCGCTGGCGGAGACGACGGTCGCCGTGCCGGTTTCCCAGGGCCCCTTCAGGACCCTCATCGTGGTCATCGGCGTGTGGGACGAAGGCGCTCCCCGGATGGGCCGGAGGTTCCGTGATCCGGGCGACGCGGTGCTGCTCCTCCGTCCCGCCCCAACAACGAATGGCTCCGCCGCAACGCTCTACACCACCATGCTGGGCCTGATCGCGGAGGGCGTGGTGCGCAGCGCCTGCGGGAGGGCGGGGCGGGGCATCGAGGGCGCCCTCGCGGAGGGGGGCCGCCCGGCGTCCCGCGGGCCCGAGCCTGAGGCGGTCGCCTCGGAACCCGGTTCCGGGGATGCAACGCCATGGGCAACCGGTCCGGACGCCGTCCTGATCACCGCGGCTTCGGCGGATGTTGGACGTCTCCTCCGGCAGGCGGGGATCCTCGGGGTCGAGGCGCGGGTGATCGCGAGGGTGGATGCGGACCCTGCCAGTTCTGACCTGTCGAACGTTCCAGCCTCCTGATCTTCAGGCGCCGATCCGATGGCGGAGGCCGGAGACCAGGCGTCCGATTCCCTCCGTCGCCGTGTCGGGAGTCAGGGCGCCGTAGGCCACACGCAGACTGCATTCCCCGCGGAGGCCGAACGCGGTTCCCGGAATCACCGCCACGCCGTGTCCGGCGATGAGCTGATGGGTGAGCTCCAGCGGATCGGGACCATCGGCGATCCTCAGGAAGACGTAGAAGGCGCCCTCGGCATCGGAGACCGTGACCCGGGACCCCAGTCCGTGAAGGCCTTCCAGCACCCGGACCCGCGTGGCGCCGATCTCCGCCACCCGCGACTCCAGCCAGGACTCCGGCGCCTGCAGGCATCCGAGCGCCGCCCACTGCGAGGGCACCGGAGGACAGATCAGCCAGGTGTCCTGGATGGCACGCATGGCGCCCTCCAGTCCGGCCGGCATGACGACGCAGCCGATGCGCCAGCCCGCGAATCCGAAGACCTTGGACAACGAGAACAGGCAAATGGTGTGCGACGACGCCCCGGGAAAGGCTCCGGGGGAACGGTGCCGCGCACCGCCGAAGGTGAAGGCCTCGTAGGTCTCGTCGCTGATGTGATGGAGGCCGCGTTCCCGGCACAGGGTGTTGATCGCGAGCAGCAGCGGCTCCGGATACACCGCGCCGGTGGGATTGTTGGGGGACACCGTCACGATGGCGCGGGTCCGGGGGGTGATGGCGCGGGTGATCTGCTCCAGGTCCGGCCAGTGCCGTGTGTCGCAGGGCACCGGCACCGGGCGCACATGGGCCAGGGTCAGCGCCATCTCCTGGTTGAAGTACCAGGGCAGCGGAAGCAGGACCTCGTCCCCCGGATCGCACAGGGCGAGGATGACCTGCTGGAAGGCGGCGTTGGCGCCGGCGGTGACCATGAGGCGGCGGTCGGATCCCACCGCCACGCCCAGCCGCCGCTCCCACCGCTGCCGCATGGCATCCCCCAGTTCGGGGAGCCCGTCCACAGGCTGGTAGCGGTGCTGCATCGGATCCCTCCGCATCCGCTCCAGGGCCGCCCAGGCTTCCGGGGGCGGCCCGTAACCGGCCACGCCCTGGCCCAGGGAGATCGTGCCGGGATGCGTGCGGATCCAGTCGGCGACCTGCGGGATGATCGGCGGCGACACGGCATCCACCCGTACGGACGTCAGGCGCATGGCCAAGGGAAGCATCCGGACCGGTGACGGGACAATCGTCATTGCCTCGCACCCGGAAAATCCACAGATTGCCCCTTCCTTCCAGCGGCCCCGCCGTTGGAGGAGCGTCCGGCAACGGTTCCTTCGGAATGTGCCGCAGCGTTCCTGTCGGTTTCATCCTCCTTTCACCGGTCAGCAGGATGTCACCCTGGTTTCCGACCCGTGATGTTCCGTCCTGCGCATGAAAGAAGAACCGATCGAAATTGAAGGCTCCATCCACGCCGTGCTCCCCGGCACCATGTTCCGCGTCGAACTGGCCAACAAGCACGTGGTCCTGGCCACCATCTGCGGCAAGATGCGCAAGCGCTTCGTGCGTCTCACCGTCGGCGACCGGGTGAAGATGGAGATGTCGCCCTACGACCTGAACAAGGCGCGCATCGTCTGGCGCCTGCGATAAGTCGCATCGCCGCGGCCGGGTCTCCCGGCCTTACCGCCAGCTCGCCAGATATTCCACCAGGTCCCGCAGTTCACGCGGGGTCAGCACCTCCTCCATCGGAGGCATGGCGGATAGGGAACTGGTCCGGCGCTCCCGGACTTCCGAAATCGGGATCTCCTGCTGGCCGCCCTCCGGCAGACGCAGCGTCAGGGCGCCGGAAGTTTCCTTCACCACGATACCGTCCACGGTGGAGCCGTCGGACAGGGTGACCGAAACGGTCCCAAATCCCTCGGCGATGCGGGCGCCGGGATCCAGCAGCGACTCCAGCAGCGCGGCGCGGTCCAGACGGCGGCCGACGCCGGCA
>JAFLEG010000095.1 GCA_017302195.1 Verrucomicrobiota bacterium | reverse complement strand
CATAGGCGACGATGTCACTCCGACTTCTCCGGCTTCCCTTGCTGAACACTGAAAACTTGAAACTGAAAACTCCCCCTGGGTCCGCTGTCGCCCAACCCGACGGGATCTCCGTCGCCGAGGGAACGTCAGCGCCTCCTCACGTCGTCGCCTACGCACAAGAGGCGAGGCGGCTCTGACTTCAGCCCGCCCCCTCCAAGGATTCCTTTGCGTCCTTCGCGTCCTTCGTGTGAGCCCCCTCCGGTTCGCCCCACCGCCCACTGACTACTGATCACCGCTCACTGATCACCGCCCCCACTCCCCCCAAAACCCTTGCCAAACCGTGGCTCCGTCGTCATCTGTTTGCAGTTCCTCACACACTGCCCATGAAGACGACTCCTATCCGCCGTGGAGAGACCCGCGGCTTTACCCTGATCGAACTATTGGTGGTGATTGCCATCATCGCCATCCTCGCCGGCATGCTCCTGCCGGCCCTGGGAAAGGCCAAGACCAAGGCCCAGGGCATCGGATGCCTGAACAACAACAAGCAGCTCCTGGTGGCCTGGCATCTGTACGCGGGTGACAACCAGGAGGCCTGTGCCAACAACTTCACCATCCCCGACACCCAGAACGCGATCACGACCAAGCGCTTCAACAACTGGGTCAACAACATCATGACCTGGGGCACTGGGGGCATTGATGGTCAGAGTGTCACCAACGTCGAATGGGTGATCAATGGGGTGCTCGGCAAGTACACCGGCGGCGCGGTGGGGGTGTACAAGTGTCCTGCGGATTACTTCGTCTCGCCGGCGCAGAAGCGCGCTGGCTTTACCCGGCGCCTGCGCAGCAACTCGATGAATGCGTTCTTCGGGCGCTCGGACAATCTCGCGAGTTCCGCCAATGGCCGCAGTTGGGCGTTCGGCGGCCAGTACCGCCAGTTCCTGAAGACCAGCGATGTGCCGCAGCCGGCGATGACCTATCTGACCCTGGATGAGCATCCCGACTCCATCAACGATGCCTTCTTCGTCACCGATCCCGCGGTGAACAACTGGCAGGATCGTCCGGCCTCCTATCACAACGGCGCCTGCGGCTTCTCCTTCTCCGACGGGCACGCCGAGATCAAGCGCTGGCTCAGCGGCACGTCGAAGTATCCGGTGAAGTATGACTATGGTGCCGCCAAGAACTTCGACGCCGCAGGGAAGCTCGACATGGCCTGGTATCGCGACCGGATCCAGATGATCCCGTACTCCGGGCGCTGATCGCAGGAGAGCGTTGCGTTCCCGAGCGTCGGCCCCGTGTCCGATGTCTCCCTACCAGCCCGCCTGCCGAGGCGGGCTTTTTCATTGGGGCTCCCCGCATCGGCGATGCCATGGCCCTGGGCCGCACTCATGCAGACGATCTTCCCGTCCGCAGCAAGCCGCGGCGCGTGCGCTTCCCATTCCTGCTGAATCGTTACGGCCAGCGTTGTGGTGGGCGTCTGCGGACCGGTAACGTCGAGCGCGATGGAACTGGATCCGGACAACCTCGGCACGCGGGAGATATACGAATGGATGGTGACCACCATCCTGCCGCGGCCGATTGCCTGGGTGTCCACGATCTCGCCGGAAGGCGCGACCAATCTGGCGCCGTTCAGCTTCTTCCAGGGCGTGTGTGCCCGTCCACCCACGCTGCTGTTCTGTCCGGCCAACGACCGGTATGGGCGTCCCAAGGACACCCTGCGCAATGTCGAATCCACCGGGGAGTTCGTGGTGAACCTGGTGCCGTTCCCGATGGCGGGTCCCATGAATGACACCGCGGCGACGCTGCCCCATGGCGAGAGCGAGTTCGAGCGGTTCGGGGTGACTGCGGTTCCCTCCGCCTGTGTGCGCCCGCCCCGGGTGGCCGGCGTGCCGGTGGCCTTCGAGTGCCGCCTGGATCGCATCGTCCGGATCGGAGAGGGGCCGGTGGCCGGGCATGTGGTGCTCGGACGCATCGTGCGCCTGCACGCCGACGATGCGGTCCTGGCCCCCGATGGAAAGCCGGACCCGCAGCGCATGGACCTGATCGGCCGCGCCGGTCGCAATGATTATGTCCGGCTGGGCGAGCTCTTCCGGTTGGAGCGCCCGGCCTGAGGGATGGGGCGGGGCGGTGAGTTTTCAGGGCCGAGTTTTCAGTTTTCAGCAAAGCCCGGCTGAGACCTGGGGGAGCCCATCTTCCAGGGCTTCTCCCCCAATTCATCCCTCATCGTTCATCCTTGGCCGAGAGCAGGGCTTCCCCTGCAGCACAGGCAAAGAACATCCCGATCAGCATGCCGGCGGTCATGCCGGCGAGGGCGATGAGGAACTGGAGCGGATGCCCCGGCCCCGCCCAGCGCAGCGCCAGTTCGGCACCCCATCCCATGCCAAGCACCATCCCCGCCGCTGACAGCGCCAGCAGGCCCCACCGCGGCAGACGTCCCGGCAGTGCGCCCACGGCGGACCCCATCGCGGGCAGTCCCGCGGCCAGCATGCCGAGATCCATCCAGGGAACGCCCCCCGCCAGCGTGAAGTAGTGATGCGACTGACAGCAGAGGCACACGCCATCCCGCATCACCGGACCGAACCCCGCGTCCGCCCACCAGCCGATCAGCATGCCCAGATTGCCCGGGCCGACCATGGCCCCGGTCATCCGCAGTCCTGGCAGCCACCACCCGTGGCGATCGGTTTGCACCGGGTGGCGGTGGTCCAGCCAGACGAATCCCAGCGTCCCTACCGTCCACAGCGCGGCGGTCGCCCCGGCGATGAGGCCTTGAAGGTGTCCGAGATAGATCAGGAGCGGGATCTGCAGCAGGCAGGCGACGGGAGGCAGCCAGCGGTGTCCGAGGCGCCAGGCCTGGGGTCGCCGGCGGGGGAGCGTCGCCGGTGGATGGCACCCCTCGTCGCGGCCGGACCGCAACGCACGCCACGAGACGATGGTGCTGCTGCCCACCATCAGCAGGGCGGCGGTGATCGGATGCAGGTGTCCGGTGGCGGCCAGCACCATTCCGAGGCCGTTGTAGAAGGCGGCGAAGAGGAGATTGGACCGGATCGCATCCCGGACGCGTCGCGCGAGGTGGACCGCCCGGGGGATTTCAGAAAGGTCGTCGCCGCAAAGCAGGATGTCGGCACTGGCCGAGGCCAGCGGGGCGCCCTGCATCAACGCCACCCCCACCGACGCCGCCCGCAGGGCCGGGGCGTCATTGATGCCATCACCGATGAACACCACCGTGTCTCCCGCGTTCCGGCACTCGGCAACCCGCTGCGCCTTGCCGACGGGCGTCTGGGATCCGGCAACCTCCACAACCGGTGTCTCCGAGGCTCCAATCCCCGGCTTCGGGGACACCCCCGGCCGCATTGCGGCCATGAGGTCCCGCGCGCGGTCCGTGAGATCTCCCGTGAGCACCGTGATCCGGAAACCCAGCGCCTGCATCCAGTCCAGCGCCGCGCCGGCCGACGCACGCGGACGCTCCCGCACCACGGCCAGACCCACGAGACGGCCGTCCAGTTCCACCGCAACCCGCGGGTCCCCGGGACTTCCCTGAAGTGCGGCTCCGAGGGCGTCCCGCTCCGCGGGGTGTCCGATCCACTCGGGCTGTCCGAGCCTCAGATGATGCTCCTGCGTTCCCAGGCGCACCCAGGCCTCGAGTCCGCGGGCGGGAACCGGCTTGAGGGACAGCACCGTCACCGTCGCCGCCACTCCGGGAAGCACCGCCTCTCCGCCCTCCGCCGAGGCGAAGGCGCGAGCCACCGGATGCGGGCTCCGGCGCTGCACCTCGCGGAGCAGATGCCGGAGCCTGGCCCGGGATTCCGGCCCCGTGGTGGCAAAGTCCACCAGCGACTGGCGGTCCTCGCTCAGGGTGCCGGTCTTGTCGAAGATCGCGTGGTTGGCCCGCGCCAGGCGCTCCAGCGCGGCGCCCGAGGTCACGATCACGCCGCGGGCCGCCAGGGTGGCCAGGGCATTCCACAGTCCCAGGGGGGTGGCCAGCCCCAGGGCGCAGGGACAGGCGACCAGCAGCACGGCCAGGGCATGAAACACGCCCGCGCTCCAGTGGCCGCGCAGGGTCCAGGCGGCGAAGGTCACCAGGGCGGTGCCGAGCACCAGGGGCAGGAACCAGCGGGTGATCCGGTCGGCCAGCGGCAGGGCCCCGGAGTCGGCGTCTGCGGAAACCGCCAGGTGCCGCGCCCGGTCCACCAGGGAGAGCAGTTCGTCGAGCCGGCGGGCGCGTCCGGGCGCCGTGGCCTCCACCAGCAGTTCACCATCCTCGGCCCAGCTTCCCGCCAGCACCGCATCCCCGGCCCGACGCACCACGGGGAACGGCTCGCCGGTCAGAGGGGTCTCGCGGACGAACGAGGCGCCCGACCGGATCCGGCCGTCCACGGGAACCGGTTCCCCGGGGAACACGCGGACCACATCGCCCGCCTCAACCGCACCGACCGGGGTGAGGCTCTCCGAGCCGTCGGGCCGCACCCGCCGGCAGGTGTCAAAGGTCTCCCGCAGACGGCGGCTCTCGGCGAGGGCGCGCTCCCGGGCGCGGGCGGTGAGCGTCCGGCCGGCGGTGTACACCACCAGCAGCACCGCCACGACCTCGTAGTACACTGCGCCGATTCCGGTGGCGCTGCTCCACAGCGAGGCGCCCAGAGCACCCACGATGCCGGCGATGAAGAGCAGTTCCACCGAGATTCGACGCCGGAGCGCGCGGTCCCAGGCAGCGCGAAACAGCGGACCTCCCAGCACGCCCAACACGGCCACCGCGGATCCCGCCAGGAGGCCGTGGAGCAGGAGGCGCCAGGTTCCGTCGGGCGGGGTGAGGTTGACGGCGAATCCCAACAGCATGGCCTGGCTGGCCAGGGCCACCCCCACGCCGATGCGGAACCAGGGGGTGCCGGCGACCGGTTCCACCACCTCGGCGCCAGGCAGGGTGGACGGACGCCGCTCGCCCAGCAGGCGGCAGCCGTAGCAGCAATAGCGGCGTGGCGCCGCCTCGGAGTCCCCGGCGCCGGGAAGAAAATCCGGCGGCAGCGGCCCCCCGCAGTGGCGGCACAGCACGCCCGTCGTTATCGGGTCCGTAACCAATCTCCGACAGCCAAGCCCAGATGGACCCGGTTGAAAAGCGTGCGTCGTGTGATGCCGGAGCCGACGTCAGAAGGCTCTGTCTCTGCCTCGCATGGTGATTCCCACGCGCCGGGCGACAGCCGAACCCAGCATGGAACCAGTCAGATGCTCGTCCCCTCGTCTCGTGCCTGGGTATCCATGCCACCGACTGGCGGCTGGCGGGCGGGAGCTTCGCCGCCTACGGTGGCCTCGGTGAGCCGGTACTATGTGGAGGGCGAAGCGCGGGCCGAACGGGTCGGGGACTTGTTTGCCGCCGTCGCGCCGCGCTACGACCTCATCAACGACCTCCAGAGCTTCGGACTCCACCGCCTCTGGAAACGACGGTTGCTGCGGCTGGCAGAGGTCCGGCCGGGCACTCAGGCGCTGGATGTCTGCTGCGGCACGGGGGACGTGGCCTTCGCCCTCGCCCGGGCGGGGGCGATCACCACCGGATTCGACTTCAGCGCGCCCATGCTGGCCGTGGCCCGCAAGCGGGCGGGAGGCTGGCGCGAGGCGGCGAAGGCGCCGGAGTTCCTCCAGGGCGATGCGCTGGCCCTCCCGTTTCCCGATGCGTCCTTCGACGTGGTCACCATCAGCTACGGGTTGCGCAATCTCGCCAACCTGGACCGGGGTCTGCGGGAACTGTTGCGGGTCCTGCGTCCGGGCGGACGCCTGCTGATCCTCGACTTCGGCAAGCCCGACTGGGCGCCGTGGCGCTGGCTCTACTTGCAGTACCTGCGCTGGGGGGTGCCGGTCTTCGGACGCCTCTTCTGCGGCGACGCCGACACCCATGGCTACATCCTGGAATCGCTGCAGCATTATCCCGCCCAGCGCGGGGTGGACACCCGCCTGCGTGCGCTGGGCTGCAGCGAAACCCGAATTATCCAACTGCTCGGCGGCGTCATGTCCATCAACGTCGCGCAACGCCATCCTGGGAGCCGTCCCCCGTCCCAGGTGGGATGAGCGTTGCGAATCGCCGGCCTCCGACGGCGCCCCAGTGGGGCCGACGCAGGGGCGGCTCAGCGCAACATCCTTGCAGCCTTTTTGACCGCCACCCCGGAGAGTTGCAGCAGCCACTGGAGACCAGCCCCAAACCAGGAGTCCAAGACCACCGCGTCCCAAAGCGACCGCCCCGACGCGACTCTCCAGGCCAAGGCCCAACCGGTGCAGAACCCGACCAGTGATGCCGAGGCAAAAACCACCATCCCGATCAGCGCACACCCGATGGCGACACCCCCGTCGTCCTTCAGTAGCCCCCCCATGACCATTCCGAGGATCACCATCACGATGATGGGTGGCCCGGTCACCATTTGAGCCAGAAACACCCCTGGGAATGATCCCGCCATCCCTACGGCAAGACGCACGGCAAGGGGTCGTGTCCTGGAATGGAGCGCCAGGATGCAGCAGGCGATCCACACGCCCATCGCCACCATCAAATACAGGAACCACGCGGCGAGATAGACGCCGAAGACGTGCATGGCGCAGGGGGCTCAGACCGAGTCCGGCGTCGGATGCTTCCAGGGCGCGCGGTAGGGGCGCGCGAGCAGGCGGTTCGCCTCCTCATCGCCCACCACCTGGTGCTTCGCCGGATCCCAGACCAGCTCGCGTCCGAGCTGCAGCGCCAGATTCCCAAGGATGCAGGAAGCGGAGGAGATGTGGCCCTGCTCGATGTCGGCCACCGGCTTGGCGCGCGATTCGCGGCAGGCCAGCAGGTTTTTCATGTGCCCGCGGATGGCCGGGGCGCAGTGCTGCTCCAGGTCCTTCTCGGTCTTGTCCTCCGGATACTGCTCCAGCTCCATGCCCACGTCCTGGTGCACGGGGGAGCCGCCGCCCTGCGGGAGGTAGTCATAGCCGAACACGCTGGCTTTGAGCGTGCCCTTATCCCCGTAGAAGGTGGCGCTCCAGGGATACTTCGGATCCGGATCCGAGCCCCAGGTCCGGTGGGTCCAGACCACCTGCAGGTCGCCGTAGTCGTAGGTGACTTCCTGGGTGTCGGTGATGTTGGCCCGCGCGGCGGTGTCCACCAGGATGCCTCCCGAGGAGCTGATCCGCTTCGGCCAGCCGAGATCCATCATCCAGCGGGTCATGTCGAGCATGTGCACGCACATGTCCCCGACGATGCCGTTGCAGTACTCCATGAACGCCCGCCAGCCGCGCGGGTGGATGATCTTGTTGTAGGGACGCATGGGCGCCGGCCCGGTCCACATTTCGTAGTCGAGGTACTCTGGCGGCGCGGTGTCCGGGGCCTGGGCCAGGGTGTCCCGGTTCCTCATGTGCCAGTAGCAGCAGATGTTCACGCGTCCGATTTTCCCCAGTTTGCCGGACTGGATGTAGCGCTCGCGGGCCTCGATCAGGTGCGGCGTGCTGCGGCGCTGGGTGCCGATCTGCACCACCCGGCCGTACTTGCGCGCGGCGGCCACCATGGCCTGGCTTTCCACCACGTCCACGCCCGTCGGCTTCTGGCAGTAGATGTCCGCGCCCGCCTTGCAGGCCTCAATCATCGGCAGGGCGTGCCAGTGGTCGGGGGTGCCGATGAGGACGAGGTCGAGGTCCCGTTCGCCGAGCATCTGGCGGAAATCGCCGTAGGTGCGCGGCTTCCTGCCGGACTTCTGCCGCTGCGCCACCAGGTCAGCGGCCTCGGACACCATCCGGCGGTCCACATCGCACAGGGAGACGACGTCCACAGGGGACACCTGGATCAGCCGCAGCAAGTCGCACTTGCCGTACCATCCGGTGCCGATCAGTCCCACCCGGAGGGATTTCTCGGCGGCGAAGGTGGTGGGCACGTAGGTGGCGGCGGCGGTCAGCGCGAGCGCGGAGGTGCCCTGGCGGAGGAAGGAGCGGCGGTTCATGCCCAAGGGCTAATCGGAGTCCGGTCCGGAAACAAGCCCCGGAATCGGGCGGACGAGGCTCTGTTCCCTCCGGTGGGCGAGGCTCCGTCCGAGCCTTGCGCGTCGGATCGAGCTGCCGTGGTGGTGCCTCCAGGAGAGCACGGCTCACCAGGAGGTCGTCCTACCCGGGGTGGGAGCCGAGATCAGGCTCAGGCATTCCCTGGTCCATGGAGACCTTGGAGCGTTGGGCAAGAGCCGACAGGGGCGGGCGAGCAAGTCGGAGTGACCTGATCGCCTGCGGTGTTCACCGCATCACTCAACCTTCCTCGTTCCTCCTTCTCGTGGATGGGGCGGCAACCCGCCGGGCGCAGCCTGCCGTTGACGCTCCGGCGGTCCGCCGTAGTTTCGCGCGCCGATGGCCGCGTCGCGATCCCCACGTTCCCCGAAATCCCCGCCTGCTGGCGAACTGTCCCGCGATGTCATCCGCCTGCGCGGCGTGCGTCAGAACAATCTCAAGGGATTCGACCTCGATCTGCCGCTGGGACGCCTGACGGTGATCACCGGGCTCAGCGGCTCGGGCAAGAGCTCGCTGGCCTTCGAGACGCTGTATGCCGAGGGGCAACGCCGCTATGTCGAGACCTTCACCCCTTACGCGCGGCAGTTTTTCGACCGCATGGACAAGCCGGCGGTGGACCGGATCGAGAACATCCCGCCGGCGATTGCCATCGAGCAGCGCAACACGGTGCGGACGTCCCGGTCCACGGTCGGCACCATGACCGAGATCTGCGATCACATGAAGGTGCTATGGCCGCACCTGGCGCGCCTGGGCTGCCGGCGGTGCGGACAGCCGGTGCGCCGGGAGCCGCCCCAGACGGTCTGGGAGTCCGCGCGCAGCCAGGCGGGCGGCGAGGAGCCCGAGATCAACCTCACCTTCGACCTGCCCCTCTCGGAGAAGCTGTCGGTGTCCGAGCAACTGGACCTGCTCGGACAGCAGGGCTTCCGGCGGGTTTTGTCCGGGGACCGCGTCCTGCGCATCGAGGAGGCGGCGGATGCGCTGGCGGGCGCCCGGCACCTGACGGTGCTTGCCGACCGCCTCCGGGTGACCCCCGCCAACCGGGCCCGGTTCATCGAGGCCTGCGAGAGCGCCTACCACTACGGCCGCGGCCGGCTCGCGCTCCGCCAGGGCGCCGTGGTCCGGCCGTTCTCCCAGGGATTTCACTGCGCCTCCTGCGACCTCGACTATGCCGAGCCGGTGCCGGCCCTGTTCTCGTTCAACCATCCGGTGGGGGCCTGTCCGACCTGCAAGGGGTTCGGGCGCGTCATTGGAATTGATTACGAGCTGGCGATTCCGGACCGCACCAAGGCGCTGGCGGAGGGGGCCGTGAAACCCTGGCAATCGGGCATGAGCGCCGAGTGCCAGTTCGATCTCCTGAAGGCGGCCCGCAAGGCGCAGGTCCCGGCCCATGTCGCCTTTCGGGACCTCACACCGGAGCATCAGCGCTGGGTGGTCGAGGGCGATCCGGACTATGTAACCGACGATCCGGAGAACTCCTGGCCCAAGCGGTGGTACGGCGTGAAGGGTTATTTCCGTTGGCTGGAGTCCCGAAGCTACAAGATGCATGTGCGGGTGCTGCTGTCCCGGTATCGCAGCTACCGGACCTGTCCGGACTGTGCGGGGCGCCGCTTCAATCCGGACTCCCTCCTGTACCGGCTGCCGGCCGAGAATGGCGGTGCCGCAGGGCCCGTCCGCTACGTCCCGCTCATCACCCCGGCCCTGCATCTCAATGACGCCCTGGTCCTGGCGCCTGTGGAGTCCGAAACGTCGTCCGGGGATCCGTCGGGTGCCGGCGGGGGCGCCCTCTCCCTGGCTGAATTCTATGCGCTGCCGATCCGGGACGCCCACGAGCGCATCCAGCGGCTCGCGGCGCGGCATTCCGGGCGGACGGATCCCCTTGGGCTGGCGCTGCAGGAGGTGTCCTCCCGGCTGGGCTACCTGGTGGAGGTGGGCCTGGGCTACCTCACACTGGATCGCACCACCCGCACCCTGAGCGGCGGCGAGACCGAGCGGGTCAACCTGACCACCTGTCTCGGGACCCGCCTGGTCAACACCCTGTACATTCTCGACGAACCGAGCGTGGGGCTGCATCCGCGCGACACCCATCGCCTGGTCGAAATCCTGAAACGTCTC
>JAFLEG010000094.1:1253-10118 GCA_017302195.1 Verrucomicrobiota bacterium | reverse complement strand
GGAATGCTCGGTGGCGATCCTCAAGGTCCCCCTCAGGGCTGGGGGGGCAGTCCGCGCAGGTGTGCGTCGAACCAGTCGGCAAAGAGGCGGATGTCCTGATCCATGCCCGGCCAGCCGTGGTCCTTGCCTTCCCGGCGCACCAGCTTCACCGGCGCCCGGGCGCCGGACTCCTCGGCGCGTTTCACAAAGATCTCCGCCTGATGGATCGGCACCAGTTTGTCGGCGTCCCCATGGATGATCAGGGTCGGGGGGAGTGCGGCCGTGACAAACTCCAGCGGGGAAATCTCCCGTCCATACACGGCGCGGCTTTCCGCCGTGTCGCTGCGGGGACCGAAGGCCGGCTGGAAGTCGTTCAGGACGCCCACGCCTACGGCGTCGTCCCCCGGTTCACGCCAATTCCGGTAGTCCGTCGGCGGGAAGAAGCAGGCGACCGCCTGCACGGCGCTCGATTCACGGTCCACCGGATCCTTGGCATCGGCGGCGCCCGGACCGCCCTGGGTTCCCAGGGTCAGGGAAAGGTGGCCGCCGGCGCTGGCTCCGAAGACCCCCAGGCGGTCGGGACGGACGCCGTATTCGGAGGCGTGCGATCGGATGAAGCGTGTCGCGCGCTGCACGTCGGACACGATCTCGGGGATGATGAAGCGCGGCTGGGACCCATGCACCACGGCGAAGACGGTGTAGCCGCGCTCCAGCAGCGGGGTGAGCAGGCCGCCCTTGAGCGCGCCATCAATGGAGTCGTGGCTGGAGAAGAAGCCCCCCGAAACCATGAACAGGACGCCATAGCCGTTGGGCTTCTCCGGACGCAGGATGTCGAAGGTCAGCGCCGTTCCGAATTTGCGTCCGTAGATGACCTCGCTCCGTGTCAGCGGCGGCGGATCTGCTGCGAGCAGGGGGTGCGAGCCGGTCCATGCGGAGAGCAGGAGCAGGACCAGCGGGGACAGCCGGTGGAGGGTGTTCATGGCAGTGGAACGAAAGCCGTGCGGGTGTCGGGGCGGACTCTGGTCGTGACAGGAGTGGACGTTGTCACTCCGTGAAATCGGTGTCCGGCGCCTTCAGGTCCAGCGGGAGGATCCAGATGTTGCGGTACCGCACGTCGTGCCCTTCATTCTGCAGCTTGAGGCCCTGGGGGGTGTCGGTGATGCCCTTGCCGCCCTCATTGCCACCGTCCACGCCCGAGTTCGGACCGCCCCACACCTGGCTGATCTGCTGGTTGAGGTGAACCTTCTTTCCGTTGAAATACATGGTCAGCCGGGGCTTTTCGACCAGTTTGCCCTCCTGGAAGCGTGCGGCGCGGAAGGTGATGTCATAGGCGTTCCATTTTCCAACGCCGTGGTAGGCGTGATAGGGAGACTCCGATTCATTGATCACGGCGCCCATGCCGTGGGAGGTCTTGTCGCCATCCAGCACCTGGATCTCATAGCGGTTTTGGAGATAGACACCGCTGTTGCCGCCCGGTTTGGCGATGAGGAATTCGAGGTGGAGCCGAAAATCACGGTAGGGCGACTTCGTGACGATGTCCGCCGTGCCGTACTTGCCGCCGGCCGCCGCCGGATCATCGGTCATCATCACCGTCCCTCCGTCCACCGGATCGGGGACGATCTGCCATTTGATGGGCAGGGAGGACTTGAAGCCGGGTCCCTGCCAGTAGGTCCATTTCTCGTCCAGCATCCGGCGGCTGCCGTCAAAAAGCACCTCGGCCCCGGCGGGAGCTTTGGCACCGACCCCGGTGTCCGCCAGGGAGGTGACGGTGCCGCTGAGACACAGGGAGGCGAGACACAGGGGGCGAAGCGACGATTTCATGGCGGGAGCGAGTGCGCGCATCGTGGGGAGTTGTTGCCGTGCGCTCAAGTCCGGATGCCGAATCCGGCCCGCGTCGTCGCGGTGTGAGGATCCGGTGTTCCTGCCCGGCCTGCCAGGCGTCCGAGCCCGTCAGCCCATGCGGTGTCTGACCGCGGCGGGTCACCAGTGCCCGAGGTCGGGTCGTCAGTCGCGGATCACCGAATCGGGGAGGTCGTTGCGGTCCAGGGTATGACTGGGGAATTCGCGGGCGAGTTCCTCGCCCAGATGCCGGACAGCGGCCAGGATGGCTTCGCCGAGGCGTCCCCGGCTCAATTCGGGACTGACTACGGCGGCGACCGCGGCGTCGAGACCGGGCCCGCACCGGAACTGGATGCCCTCGTCACCCGCCAGTGCGAAGGTGCGGGACTCCGGGGAGAAGTAGAGCAGCACGGCGTTGCGCAGCGGGGTGCGGGTCATGTGCAGCCGGACGAATTCCTGGCGTGCCGACTTCCCGGGATCCGCACAGGGGTGACGCGAGATGAACACCCGGATTTCGCCGGAAGTGCGCCGCTCGGCCTCGCGGATGGCGGCTTCGATCAGCACGTCGTCGGCGGTGTCCATCCTGGGGGCGGCATTCATTAGTGCTCCGCGCAACATGATCGGGTGGAGGACATGCGCAAGCTGGCGATGCGGTCCGGTGATTCGCCGCTTGTCGGCCCGGCACGCCGGCTCCAGTTTTCCCAGGCCACCTGGCATCCCGGCATGAGCGCATTGTTGTCCGCTGATCTCCTGCGGCGACTGGAGCAGATCCAGTTGCTGGCTGCGCGTCGGGCCAAGAGCGCGCTGAAGGGAGAACGTCGCAGCCGGTCGCGGGGATTGAGCGTGGAGTTCGCCGATCACCGCAACTACGCGCTCGGTGATGACCTGCGCTACCTGGACTGGAACCTGTTCGGACGTCTCGACCGGCTGTTCCTCAAGCTCTACGAGGAGGAGCGCGAACTGCCGGTCCGCATCTTTCTCGATGCCAGCGAAAGCATGAACTTTGGGACGCCCTCCAAGTTTGATTTCGCCCGACAGGTGGCCGCCGCTGCGGGCTATGTGGCCCTGTGCGGATTCGACCGCGTCGCGGTGTCGGTCTTTCCTGGGCCCGAGGTGCGTGAGCCGGAGGCGCCAACGGGCGCCGGAACGGGGCCTCTGCCCCAGTCGGCCATCGAGGGAGCCCTGCGCACGGTCCGCGGCCGGAAATCGTCCATGGGGTTCTTTCGCAACCTGGCGGCCCTGCGCGCCTCGGGCGCCTCGGACTTCAATGCCGCCCTGCGCCGGGGAGCCATGGAGGCCCGTCAGGCCGGGGTGGCGCTGGTGCTGAGCGATTTCCTGGATCCCGCGGGCTATGAGGAGGGATTGAATGCCCTGGTCGGCCGGGGATTCCAGATTCACGCCGTCCAGGTGCTGGCTCCGGAAGAGCTGGAGCCCACCTCCTTCGGCGACCTGCGGCTGGTGGATTCGGAATCCGGAGGCGAGCAGGAGGTGACGTTCGGACGCTACCGATTGAAGGCTTACCAGCAATCGGTGGCCAATTATGTCCAGCGCCTGCGCGAGCACTGCGCCGGCCGCGGGATCCGGTTCTTCAGTGTGAGCAGCGGGACGGACCTGAAGGACCTGTTGCTGCGCCAGCTTCGGGAGGCGGAGGTGTGGGCATGAGCGCGGATCCATCAAGCCGCGCCGGAACCGGCGTCCGGCCGTTCCGGCTTTCCCTCCGTCGGTTCCTCGGATCCGCGGGTGCCGCGGCCCTGGGGATGCCCTGGCGCGAGTTCGCCGCGGATGCCGCCTCCGTCACGCTGCCCTTCGCCAATGGCGGCCGACCGCTCGTCAGGTATCCCCAGAAACGACCCCTTCTGCGGTTGACCGCGCGGCCGCCGCAGTTGGAGACCCCCTTTGAGGTCTTCAACGAAAGCCTGCTCACCCCGAACGACGCGTTCTTCGTCCGGTATCACCTCACCCAGGCTCCTCCGGCGCCGGAGGCCCTGCAGCCGGACCGTTTCCGGCTGTCCGTCTCGGGCACGGTGCGCACGCCGCTAACCCTGTCCGTGGAGGATCTGAAGTCGCGTTTCCCGGCGGTGGACACCGTGGCGGTGCTTCAGTGTTCCGGAAACAGCCGAGGATTCTTCGAGCCCCGGGTCGGCGGCGGGCAGTTGGGGCATGGCGCCATGGGTTGCGCCCGCTGGCGGGGAGTCCGGCTCGCCGATGTCCTGGAGGCTGCCGGCGTTGCGCCAGGAGCCGCCCAGGTGCTGTTTAACGGTCTGGACTCTCCATTGCATGCGGCGACACCCGATTTCATCAAGTCCATGGAACTGGATCTGGCGACCCGCCCCGAGGTGCTTCTCGCCTGGGAGATGAACGGCGAGCCGCTGCCCTGGCTGAACGGGTATCCGCTCCGGCTGGTGGTCCCGGGATACTACGGCACCTACTGGATCAAGCAGGTGAGCGAGATCACGCTGGTGGATGCCGCGTTCCAGGGATTCTGGATGAATCCCGGATATCGCATTCCGGACGACCCCTGTGCCGCGGTGGCGCCGGGGACGACCCCGAAGCGCACGATCCCCATCACCCGGATGAACGTGCGTTCGTTTATCACCAGCCTCACTCCCGGCGCCGTCGTGCGCGCCGGGGCGCCGGTGGTGATCCGCGGCATCGCCTTTGACGGTGGGCATGGCATCCAGGACGTGGTGGTTTCGGAGGATGGCGGACGCCACTGGCGCGCGGCGGAACTGGGGGCCAGCCTCGGGGACTACGCCTTCCGGGAGTGGACGCTGTCCTGGACCCCGTCCCGTACCGGCCCGGCCACCCTGATGGCCCGGGCGACCAATCGTCTCGGGCAGTCCCAGCCGCTGGAGCCGCTCTGGAACCCGGCCGGCTACATGCGCAACTGTGTGGAGCCGGTCACCGTCACCGTCACATGAGAATTCTCTGCCCTTCGGTGGTCATGTTTTGGTGTGCGGCATGGGCTGTGATGGCCGCTGTGCCCGTGGAACCGCCGCGAAATCCGTTTGCCGGTGACGAGTGGACGCTGCCTGCGGCGCAGCCGTCGGTGACGCCGGGATCCGGTGCCGGCCTGGTGATTGCGAACTGCGCGCAATGCCATTCGCTGGATTACATCACCACCCAGCCGCCATTGACCCGTGCGCAGTGGACGGCCGGAGTCGAGAAGATGCGCGTTCGGTTTGGCGCCACCACCCCGACCAATCTGGTCCCGACCCTGGTGGATTACCTTACTTCGGCCTACGGGAAGCCGTAGCCCGCTCTTCCAGAAGTCCCGCCGACGCTCCGGGCGGCGCCAGGGCCTTCGCTGCGCTTCCAAAGCATGAGGACCCCGAGTTATCCGCCGGCGGTGACGGGTGATGAAGCATTGCGCCGGCGCATGGAGCGTTTTCCCCAGAGGACATGTCCGGCCAGGACCAGCGCGGAGAGCAGGCCTAGCGTGACGTGAATCTGCCCGGCCCAGTCCCGCGCGACCTGCTTGCCCAGGTACAGGAGTCCGTAGCCGGTGAGGGCCTGGAGCCCAAACCAGGAGGCCAGCAGGATTCCGGTGCGGCGGTTGATCCGTGATGGCCACGCCTTCTGGGCGTGCAGGGGGAGCACGGTGCCCAGCGTTACCAGAAAGGCCATCGCCACGGCGCCATGAACCCGCAGGGCCCAGGGCTTGAGCGTCTCGGCCCACGCCACCGCCCGGCCGGCCTCCTCTTCCGCCTCATCCGCCAGCCACCAGGAGAAGCCGCTGGCGAAGAGCAGGGCGAACAGTCCGTACAGGACCACGCGGTGGCGGCGGCTCAGGCGGAAGGGGCGGGCGCTCATGAAGTCGGGCGCCGCGATCCATCAGGGAAGCTGCGGCGACACGACCTGATAAAAGCGGCTGGGATCGGGACTGTCGAAGGGAACCTCCACCGCGGTGGCGTCGGCTCCTGCGGGAATGTCGCGGAGCCGTTCCCAGGCGCCCGATGTCAGACGGGTCCGGCTCAACACGGTGTAGCTGCGTCCGGCCTCGGCGGTGAACCGCAGTCCGGGTTTGGCTCCGCCCACGACCCCGACGGCCGGGGGGGTGTTCGGAGTGGTGACTGTGAAGACCACGTCGTCGGTCGCGGTCTGCACCCCGTCGTTCACGGTGAAGCGGAGGGTATAGCTGCCCGGCGCGGCGAACTGCGCGGTGGTGCGGGGATGTCCGGGATTCGCAAAGGCCACCTCGCCGGGACCGCTGATGCGGCTCCAGAGAAAAACGGGAGCGCCTGGCGGGATGGGCAGGCCGTCGTCGGTGAAGGCGCCCGACAGGGGCGTTGCCTCGCCGGCCACCGCCGATCGGTCGGCTCCGGCATTGGCGGTGGGCGCCTGGTTTGGCGGCAGGATTTGTCCGACCAGTTCCAGGTCAAACGCCAGGTCCGAGGAACCCGGGTCGCTCTGGTGAATCTCCACCGCGACCACGTTTTCCCCCTCGCGGAGGAGATCCCGATCGAGGGGAACGTCGAAAAACGTGGACTCATCCGCGCCGCCGATGGCGCCGTTGGCCCGGGTTGCCGGGGTGATCGCGGTCTCCGGCATGTTGCTCCGCGCCGCCTCGATGCCGTTGATGTAGATCACCGCGCCGTCATCCCGGAGCAGCCGCGCCGTGAGTTCGGTCACGTTCGCCAGTCCCGTCACCGTGAAGCGGGTGCGGAAATAGGAGGTAATGAACTTGCTCCCGGCATCGGGTCCGAATTCGATGGTGGTGACCATGCCCCCGTCACCATAGCCGAAGCGGGCTCGTCCGGACTTCCATCCGCCGTCGTTGAATCCGTTGGTGCGCCAACTCGCGTTCGGATTGATGCCGAGATCCAGGTAGCGCCAGGTGGAGCCGGCGGCGAGGAAGGTGGTGTTGACCGCGGTGCGCCGCATGGAGACGCCCACGTCATCGGTGGCTTCGCGTTCCCCATCGCTCACGGTCACCCGGAAGAGAAAGTCGCCCTGCCCGGGCAGGGCCACGACCGGGTTGGCCATGCCCGGATCCGAGAACACCACCCCGGCCGGACCGCCGACCTGCGTCCACCGGAAGCGCAGACCACCGCCCGGCTGTCCGTCATCCAGAGCCGTGGCCGCCAGTTGTGCGGTCGTCGGAAACGCCCCGGCCACGAGATCCTGATCCACGCCGGCATTGGGGATTGGGGGACGGTTCACGCTGTTGTCCAGGCCCGGAGAGGCGCCGGACGCCGCGGCGCGCCACGCCGCCGGGTCATCGCCGTAGCTGCCGGGCGTGCGGCGCTCCAGCGAGGAGAAACGTCCGGCCGCCTCGGGCGGCCAGGGGAGGCGATCGTTGTAGCGCACGCCATCCACAGCGACATAGGGCACGACCATCACGATGATGCCCAGTTCGTTGGTCATCGGATCCGGGGAATCCGGACGCTGCAGTTCCAGGCGCTCGCCGTTGTCGGCGAGGTTGCCGGCGAATGGTCCGTACACCGGCACGCTGTCGGGGATCTGCCACCGGACGCGGAACTGCGCCGGGTTCCCCGCGGCCGCCACGGCGAATCCCCGCGCGGGCAGCACGCTGCCCGGAGGGAAGGAGAAATCCGCGCCGGCAATGCGCCAGGTGTTTCCCGGGTTCTCCGGGTCGAACAGGGGGACATCGTCTCCGGTGAGGTTGGCGATCTCGACGAACTCCACGTCGCCGGCGGCAGGCGCATACCGGATCTCGTTGATGACCACCGGACCGATGGCCGGACCCGCATTGACCGCGCCCAGGGTGCGGGCCGCCTGCGTCGGGAACTGGACTTCGCCCACCGAGTTGGTGTGGCGTCCGAAGGTGACCCCATTCGCGGACGCGCCGAACGCGAACCCGTCGCTGTGTCCCGTCAGGTTCCCGGCGGCGTCGGCGCTGTAGAGGTACACCTCGTCGCCATGCGAGCTGAAGGTGAATGCATTGGCGGCGCCCGGCGCATTGAAGTCCGCCTCCGACAGCACCAGGTACCCGCCCGCGGGAATCACCCGCGGCCCGGGAATCCGATACTTCTTCGCCGTGCGCCGGTCATCGGTGAGAAACCAGCCGCCCACATCCGCCGGGGTCGCCGTGGGGTTGTGCAGCTCCACCTGATCCAGTACCGGGAAATCGGTGTGGGACAGCAGTTCGTTGATGACCACAGGCGCCACGTTGGCGGCCGGATCGTCCGCGCCGGGCGAGCCGCCGATCTGCGCCGAGGCGCGCCAGGCGGCGGGGTCGGATGGATTCGGGTTGGCCGACGGGTTTCGCGGCACCAGGGAGAATCCGGTGCCGTCGGGCGCGGTGGGCCAGGGGGCATCGTCGCTCCAGGTCATGTCAAAGACCGTCGCGCCGGTGGCATGCACCAGCGTGAGGCGCTCCCCGGAGTTGCTGAGGCGTCCGGAGAACTCGCCGGCCACGGCGACGTCGGGATGGGCATTGGTGAAGGCGGCGATCCGGCTGGCCAGCACCAGGAAGCGCCCCGGTGCCAGACGGGTGCCGCGCGGGAAGGTGTATCGGATGCCGTTGGTGAAGGTGAGCCCGCCGAGGTCACGCTCCTCGGCGCCCACGTTTTTGAGTTCGAGAAACTCCAGATCGTCGGTGTCCGCCGTCTCGGTGGAGGGCGGATGGTACATCACCTCGGTGATCAGGACGTCCTGCCAGGTCTGGATCAGGAAGAACTCCGCCTCGTTGAGCGCGCTCCACGCGCCGGCGGCGGTTCGGACCCGGGAGCGCAGCAGCACGGATTCGGACAGGGTGAGCGGCCCGGAATAGGTCCGCGCGCCCGCCGCCACCGCGCCGCCGGGGGCGCGGGGATCGCTGCCGTCCGTGGTGTAGTAGATCACGCCGGCCGGGGCGGTGATGCGCACCTGGGTGCCGGCGGCAAACGCGCCGCCATGCTGGCTGAAGGAGGGGGCGACGACGGCCGGATACCATCCCTGGTTCCGGAACTGGTCGAGCACCCGGGAACTGCGCTGCGGGAAGTAGTCGCGCTGGATGCGGTTCGCCTCGGCGAGCCAGTCCCGGTCCCGGGTGAACGGCGTGGACGCCTTCGAATCGCCCCAGCGCGCCGACTCCAGCACGAC
>JAFLEG010000094.1:0-1215 GCA_017302195.1 Verrucomicrobiota bacterium | reverse complement strand
TTCGGCGCCCAAACCGTTCCTGACTGGCCGCCGGGGTCAGGACGCCATTGTTGAAGAAATGCCGGTGGATGCGGTCCGCCACGCGGAGGCGGAACTCCGGATTGGCCGCCAGGCGTTGGAAGAAATACTGCGGATTGCTCTTCGACACGCTGCTGCTTCCCGAGGAGAAGGGTCCGGTGCGGTTTTCGTTCACGTCCAGCAGCGTGTGCTCGGCGTCGTGCACGAAGTACTTGAATCCGCCGGAACGGCCGGTGCGGTCGCGCATGCCGTAAAAATTGTTAGGCGAGGTGTTGCCCAGGAAGTTGGAGATTGGCGCGTCCAGGTTGCCGCCAAAGTAGATCACCAACATGTAGTCAATGAGGTTGTCCACATCCAGCAGGTTCCGGTAGGTCGGATTGGGCGTGCCGTCGGGATTCAGCCCCTGGAGCTTGAGATAGACGGCGTCGTTGGTGATGCCGGCGCGGCAGAGGTTGTAGAGTTCATTCCAGGCCACCTGATTGCCGTCGGTCGGATTGATGGTGTAGGGGCCGGCCTCGACCTTGATCACGTCGAAGTCCTCCTTGTCGCCGCCGAAATAGGTTTCGCCGTAGCTGGCCTCGGGGCGCTCGCAGGTGTTGTAGATGCCCCAATACTGGCCGTTGATGAAGAGGTGGTAATACTCGCCCCGCTCGCCCTGCTGTCCCATGGCCAGTTGAGAATCCCTGTTGAACTGGTCCCGGATGAACACCCCCCGGTTGTCGCCCTGAAAGCTCCACGAGTAGTTCTGGAAGGTGCGCAGATCCATGTTGTCGAAGGTGTCGGCGCCGTCGTTCCCGAAGAGCGGGAAACGCAGCTTGCCGGCGCCGTATTCGTCACGGAAGAAGAAGCGGAGCGCGTGTTTGGGATTGTCCGTGCTGCGGGAAAATCCACCGCGGATGCGGATGCCGCAGTTGACCTGGAAGCCCTCGCGTCCGTCGGGGAAGATGAGTTCCAGCGACGTCGGACGCTCCCACGTCCGGCCGTCGTTGCCGGGATTCGCGTAGATGCCGGTGGCCGCGTCAAAGAGGTGCTTCAGTTCGGTGACGACGACAAAGGAGGGCAGGGACTTCATCGCCGGCAGCAGTTCATCCCGGTAGGCGGGCGCGTTCACGATGTCGGGGTCCATGCCGTAGTTCACGACGTTCGCACCCCAACTGGCCGGCCACCCGGCCGGCGCACGGCCATCGGCCGCCTGCC
>JAFLEG010000093.1 GCA_017302195.1 Verrucomicrobiota bacterium | reverse complement strand
CGTGCACCCCCGCCAGACCCAGGGTGAGGGCCACGGCATCCTGCCCCGCCTCGGCACCGATCAGCTCCAGCGCCTGGAGCGCAAACTGCTCCGTCGCGTCCACGCGGGTGCCCGCCGGTGCGCGGAGCCGCAGGGCGAGCTGACCGGAATCCACCGCCGGGAAAATCTCCGTGCCCAGCCGCCGGCCCAGGAAGGCCATGACTGCCAGGGTCAGGACCAGATAGACGGGGATCAGCCCGAGCCGCATCCGGACCACACCGCCCAGCAGGCGTCCGTAGCGGGTCGGCCCTGCGGACACCGCCCGGGACGCCGCGGCACCCTCCGCCGCTGCCGGACGCCGGAGCAGCCAGACGCCGAGCACCGGCACCAGGGTGCTGGACAGCAGGAACGAGGCGACCATTGAGAAGCCGACCGCCAGCGCAAGCGGCACGAACAGCGAACGGGCGGCCCCCTGCATGAAGACGGCGGGCAGGAACACGGCGAGCACGCAGAGCATCGCCAGCAGACGGGGCAATGCGGTCTCCCGGGTTGCCTCCAGGGCCGCCCGGGCCACCGATGCCCCGCGGTGCAGATGGGTGTGGATGTTCTCCACGGTCACGGTGGCCTCGTCCACCAGGATGCCCACCGCCAGCGCGAGTCCGCCCAGGGTCATCAGGTTGATGCTCTGGCCGCCGATCCACAGCGCCAGCGTCGCCGCGAGCAGCGCCAGCGGGATGTTGATCACCACGATGAAGGCGCTGCGCCAGTCCCGCAGGAACAGCAGCACCATCAGTCCGGTGAGCACCGCCCCCACCGCCCCCTCCTTGACCAGATCGCGGATGGAGCGCCGGACCACCGGGGACTGGTCGAACTCGTAGGTCACCCCGATGTCGTCCGGCACCACCGCCTGGAACCGGGGCAGGTTCCTGCGGACCAGCTCCACCACGGAAAGCGTCGAGGCATCGGAACGCTTGGTGACCGGCAGGTACACCGTGCGCCGGCCGTTCACCAGGGCATGGCTCGTCACCAGATCGCTGCCGTCCTCCACCGTCGCCACGTCGCGGAGAAACACCGCGGCGTCTCCCCGCACCCGCAGGGGCACGCCCTCCAGATCCCGGAGGTTCCGGACCACCGCGTTGACCGGCACCAGGGGATACCGGTCGCCCAGGTTCATGTTGCCCGAGGGACTCACCAGGTTCGCGTGCGTGATCGCCGTCACGATCTCGTCGGGCGAGAGGCCGTAGGCCCGCATGCGGTCCGGCTTCACGTTGACCAGGATGGTGCGCGCGCTGCCGCCGAACGGGGGCGGAGCGGAGACGCCGGGGAGGGTGGCGAACAGCGGCCGCACCAGATTCAGGGCCGCGTCCTGCATCTGGCCCACCGTGCGGCTGGCATTGGTGGTCGAGAAGACCAGGTAGCCCACCGGCACGCTGCCCGCGTCGAACCGGGTCACGAACGGCCCGGGCGTCCCCGGAGGCATGAAGGCGCGCGCCCGGTTCACATAGGCCACCGTCTCCGCCATCGCCGACGCCATGTCCGTCCCGGGGTGGAACTGGAGCTTCATCAGGCTCGCGCCCTGGATGGACTTCGACTCCACGTGTTCGATGCCGGTGATGTAGAGGAAGTGGTACTCGTAGTAGTAGGTGAAGTACCCCTCCATCTGCGCGGGATCCATGCCGCCGTAGGGCTGCGCCACGTAGATGGTGGGCACGCCCAGCGGGGGGAACACGTCGCGCGCCATGCGCGTGAGCGCCAGCGCAGCCCCGAGCATCACGGCAATGACCAGCACGACCACCGACAGCGGACGGCGCAGGGCGAACCGGAGAACGGAATGCATGTCGCGAACGGGCCGGACGAGGACTTCCATCCGCGCGGCGGCTCCCGGAGACAATTCTGGGAAACACCGGGTCCAAACCCACCGCGGAATCCTGAAGATTTCTTCAGAATCGTCCGGAGACCGGCCGGGGGTCAGCCTGTGGTGCCCACGGGCAGACGGATCTCGAAGCAGCACCCCCGGCCAGGCTCGCCGGAGAGATCCACCCGCCCGCCCAGCAGCCCGATGGAGGACCGGGCAATGGCGAGCCCGAGTCCTGCGCCCCCCTCGGAGCGCGCCCGGGACGGATCGGCTCGGAAGAACCGCTCGAACAGCCGGTGCCGGTGCTCCGGTGCAATGCCAGGCCCCTCATCGGCAATGGCGATCACCCCCAGCGGGCCCCGGGAAAAACACTGGAGGGTGATGCGGGACTCCGGAGGTCCGTACCGGATGGCGTTGTGCAGGATGTTCATCACCGCCCGACGCAACAGCATCCGGTCCGCAGCGACCACCAGTTCCGGATCGAAGGCGCACTCCAGGCGTTGCCGCTTCTCCGCCGCCAGCACCCCCAGGCATTCCGCCACCTCCCGGACCAGCGCCGCCACTGGCACGGCCTCGAGATCGGGAGACCATCGCCCCCCCTCGACCCGGGCCAGCAGCAGCAGGGAATCGGCGAGATCCTGCAGCCGCTGTGCCTCCTCCAGCATGCTCTCCAGGGTCTCCCGCAGGGAATGCGCATCGCCGGGACCCCGCAACGCCACCTCCCCGACGGCGCGCAATGCCGTGAGGGGCGTTCGCAGTTCGTGGGAGGCGTCTGCGGTAAACCGCCGCAGGGATTCGAACGAGTTCTCCAGACGCTGCAGGGTCTCGTTGAACACCGCCGCCAGGCGGCCCAGTTCGTCGTGCGGATTCGGGTTGGGAAGGCGTTCGGAAAGGGATTCAGAGGTGATCCGGCGGGCCTGATCGGTCATGGCCCGGATGGGCCGGAGCGTCCATCCCGCCATGAAGTAACCGCCCAGCGACGCCAGACACGCCACCAGGGGCACCGCCAGGGAAAACCCCATCAGGATCTCCCTCAGGGTGCGGTGCAGTCCCGATTCATCCCGAAACACCCGGAGCACGACCTCGCGTCCGCCGATCCGGGTGGGGTGCTCCAGGGCCCTCGCCGCACTGCCCGATTCCAGACGGAGCGTGTGGCACCGCCGCGGCAGGTCCGCTGGCGGTGGCCCGGAGACCCTGCCGCCGGAGGGCCAATGCTGCAGCAGCAGCCGTTCCCCCGACCACACATCAAACCAGGTGTCGGCGTATCCCGCGCTGTCCGGGGTCGCAGGGCTGTCCTTCTTCCAGCGGACGTCGCCGGAGGCATCCGCCTCCAGGTGGGCCTCAATGAGATTCCAGTCAATCGCGAGCTGGCGGTCGAGCTCGACATGCAGCCGGTGCCCGATGCGCCAATAGACCGCCGGCATCAGACCGAGCAGGATCCCACTGGCCACCGCGGTAAACCAGGCCGCGAGCCGGAACCGGAGCGACCGGCGGCCCCACCAGTGCTTCATGGCTGCCGCTCCTCCCGGAGCATGAACCCCACCCCGCGCACGGTCTGGATGAGCCGGGTCCGGCGTCCTTCGTCCAGTTTCTTCCGCAGATGCGCCAAATGGACATCCATCACATTGTCGAGCGGCGTGGCGCGGACCGGATCGCGCCAGACCTGTTCGGACAACATCTGCCGGGTGACGACCTGGCCCTCATGCCGCGCAAGGCACACCAGGAGGTCAAATTCGCGAGGCGTGAGGGTCAGCTCCTGTCCCGCGCGCCACACCCGGCGCGCGGAAACGTCCAGCACCAGGTCCCCCACCTGCCGCCACAGCGACTCATCCGGAACGGCCCGTCGCAGGAGGGCCCGGATCCGCGCCAGCAACTCGGCGAAGGCGAACGGCTTCACCAGATAATCGTCCGCGCCCCCGTCCAGTCCCATCACCCGGTCCTCCACGGTGTCCCGTGCCGTCAGCAACAGCACCGGCGGCCGGGGAGTCTTCCCACCCAAGGCCCGGAGAATCTCCAGGCCATCCCGTTCCGGAAGCATCCAATCCAGAATGACCAGATCGAATCCACCGGCGTCCAGGTATCGCCATCCCTCGTCCCCGGTACTCGCCACGACGGCTGAATGGCCCTCCGAGTCCAAGCCGCGCTGAATCGCCTGCGCGATCTTCGCATCGTCCTCGACGATCAGGATTCTCACCGGCGTCAGCTTCCCGCATTCCTGCCGTATGGCCAAGGTGGCAATCGGCGCTTCGCGGGACGGTGGGCCTTGAATGGGTGACGCCTCGCAGGCGCCGGGGTTGCCGTCAGTCCCCGGACTCAGTGCCCCGCAAAGGGTGTTGCCACGTCATTCGCCAGCCCGAAGCGCTCCCAACGAATTCCCGGTGCGGCAGCCGACGTCCAGCAATGGCCAACCCGGGTGTGGATTCCCGGCAGCGCACCGCGGCAAAATCCCTCCCATCGCACCCGATCTGGATGGCGAGCCCCCCGCTGCGCCCAGGGTCTCAACGTCCTCAATCCATAGAATTCATGAACACCCACTCCTGCAGTCTGCCCCTGTTCCTTGTTCTCCTCGCCGCCTCGGAAGCCCGGGCGGCGGTCCTGACCAACGGAAGTTTTGAATCCCCGGCGTCGCAGGAAACTCCGAGCCTGCCTGTCGGGTCCACGTACCTGGATGGGTGGACGGTCCTCCTCGCCGAAATCGCCCACTGTGTGGACTGCGCAGACTTCGGTTCCGCCGGCGGCGGATCCGCCTCGGAGGGTCAACGATCCCTGGATCTCACCGGTTGAAGCCAGGACCCTCAACGTTCGGCGCTGGGAATGGAGGCTCGAAAAACCGCCTCCCGCGGGATATCCCTTCCCACCCAGGCATGGGCGGTCCTTCAGGCAAAAATCTGGTGGTGCTTTCCGGCGCGGGGTTGTCCGCGGAATCCGGCGTGGCGACCTTTCGCGGACAGGGCGGACTCTGGGAGGGGCAGCGCATCGAGGAGGTGGCCACGCCCGGGGCGTTCCATCGGACACCGGAGCGGGTGCACCGCTTCTACAACCTGCGCCGCGCGGCGCTGCGGACGGTGCAGCCCAACGCGGCCCATGCAGCGCTGGTCCGGCTGGAACGGGAATGGCCGGGCCGGTTCCTGCACGTGACCCAGAATGTGGATGACCTCAACGAACGCGCCGGCGCCCGGCAACTGGTGCACATGCATGGCCAGTTGCTGGAGATCCGGTGCACCGCCTGCGATGGCATCTGGTCCTGGGACCGCGACGTGGACACCCGGACACCCTGTCCCGGCTGCCGCCGCGCCGGCGGACTGCGTCCCCACATTGTCTGGTTCGGAGAAATGCCCATGCACCTCGACCGAATCATGACCGCCTTGGCCCGTGTGGATCTCTTCCTCTGCGTGGGCACCAGCGGCGTGGTCTATCCCGCGGCCGGGTTTGCCCTCATGGCGGCGGAAAACGGATGCCGGCGCCTGATCGAGGTCAATGTGGAAGCCACCGGCATCAGCGGCGACTTCACCGAACGGAGACATGGACCCGCCAGCGTGGAGGTCCCGCGCCTGGTCAACGAACTGCTGGAGCAGCGATGAACTCCTGTATCCAGTGCAGCCTGACCGAAGCGACCCCGGCCCCGGAAGAAATCCTCACCTCCGGCCTGGGCGCCGATCAGCCGCCCCTTAATCGGCCTTCGCCTCGACGGTGCCGCGTTCCTTGACCTTCGCCAGCAGCGCGTCGCGTTCCGGGGAACTCCCGTTGCCGCAGGAGCCATTGCTGGCGCCGGTCTCGTGCGCGTGGTCAGGCTCGTCGTGCCGTTGGTAGGCCGACTTGGCACCGGCCAGCTCGCGATTGACGGCCGCCTTCGCCTCCGCGAGGTGGCCCTTGCCCACGGTGACGCCATTGTAGGCCGAACGCGTCAGCTCGGGGGAGGCCGGATACGGCTTCGGACGTGAACCAAAGTTGAAGCGCATGTTCACCCAGGTGTCGCGCAGGCTGGTGCTCAACGCGCCCGAGGGTTCGTAGCCGCTGTGCATCATGCAGTTTTCGCACTTGGGATTGAGGGCGACGCCGTCCTTGGTGCCATACCGCTCCCACTGAACCTTCGTCAGCACCTCCTGATAGCTGCCGTAGTGCCCCTCGGTCATCACGTAGCAGGGCGCCTTCCAGCCCCGGACGTTGTACGTCGGGATGGCCCAGGCTGAACAGGGCAGCTCGCGCTTGCCGGCCAGGAACTCGAGGTACACCGGGGTGCCGAACAGGGTGAACTGCTCGCCCCAACGCTGGATGTCCTTGAACTTCTCCCGCACCAGGTCGCGGGTCAGGAAGAAATCCTTCGGATCGCGGCCGAGCCGCTTGACCATGTCCTTCTTGGCGGCGTCGTAGTCGTAGCCCGGGGAGATGGTGTGACCATCCACGTGCAGCGCGCTGAGAAACTGGAACATCTGCTCCAACTCCGCGGGATCCGTCTCCTTGTACACCGTGGTGTTGGTGGCCACCTGGTACCCGAGGATCTTGGCCATGCGGATGGCCAGCACGCACTCCTTGAACACGCCCTCGCGCTCGACGATGAGGTCATGGGTGTATTCCAGGCCGTCCACATGGACGTTCCAATACATCCATTTGGTGGGCTTGATGGTGACCTTGGAGCGGGCCGCCGGATCGGCATTGCGGATCTGGGCCGCCTCCTTGTCGGTGATCAGCCCCTCGGAAAGCAGTTGCACCACCTGGGGCTCCAGCGCGGGCCCGTAGGCCGAGGCCAGGTACTCGCGCATCTTCTTCCGCATGAAGACGCCGTTGGTGCAGATGTAGATGATGCGTCCCTGTTCCCGGAGACCGGCCACCAGTTCCTCGATCTTGGGGTAGATCAGGGGTTCGCCGCCGCAGATGGACACCATCGGGGCATCGCATTCCGCCGCCGCGGCAAGGCACTGCTCCAGCGGCACCAGATCCTTGAGGCTGGTGGAGTATTCCCGGATCCGTCCGCAGCCGGTGCAGGTCAGGTTACAGGTGTGGAGTGGCTCCAACTGCAGCACCATGGCGAACCGGGCGTTGCCCTGAAGCCGGTTGCGGGTGATGTGCTTGGCAATCTGGAGCGTCAGCGCGAGAGGAAATCGCATGAGAAGAAAGGGGCGTTATCGGGCGGAAGCCTCGGGAACGGTCGGCAGGAGATGCGGTGAGGCAGGCTGCGCATGCAGGTCCAGCCCCGGGATCAGAAAGGAGGCAGGCGACACGCCATAGCTGCCCCGGGCACCGCCGCAGCCGGAAACCAGGGCCAGCACAATTGCGGCGAGTGCGGTCGTGATCCGCGTTGAGACGCTCATTCGGCCGCAGAATAGTCAGGGGTCCCCCGGTCGCAACAGCTAATTGCCCCGCGGCTGAACGCCCGTTGGCCAAGGCCGCGTGACCGCAGAGACCGAGATTTCCCGTGCGGTCCCCAGTGACCTTGGGCAGCTTGCCGCCGGATGACCCCGGCGACCCGACGATGGAGGCTGGACACCCGGACTCGACCATGGCTGGGCCTCGCCCGAACGTTGTGGTTTCTCTGCCTCGGGACGGCTTTGGCGCAGCCGGACAACGACACCTTTGACCGCAGGGAAAGGCTCCGCGGAAACCGGATTGTGGCCGCAGGGACCACCGCGGATGCCTCGCGGGATCGGTGGGAGGCTGAAGTCACTCACGCACAGGTTGGCCAGGGCGTTGTTTGGTGGGAATGGCTGGCGCCGGGATCGGGATTGCTGACGGTGACCGCGGAGACGGGGCAGGAAATCTGGGGAATCCCGTTCCAGGGCCAGCTCAAATTCTTTGAGGGTGGCGATCCGGGGGCGCTTCACTTGGTGGGGGAGATCTTGAAGCCAGGGCCGCTGACCGTCCCCGTGGAGGCCGGCCGGAGCTACAGCATCGCGGTCGTCTGGGATTCGCGGCATCCGGCTGCGTTTTGGCTGCGGCTGGCGCTTCCCATGCCGCCCCCCAACGACTCACTGGCGGACGCGGAGGAGCTCGCAGGCGACTGGGTGACGGCTGCTGGAACGTTATGGGATGCCACGCCGGATTTTCATGGCACGCCCAACTCTGTGTGGTGGCGCTGGACGGCACCCCGGGCGGGATGGGCCACGATTCGGTCGGCACAGTCCGGGTCCGGGCTCGCCTTCCGTGTGTGGCGTGCAGATCAGAATCCCGGGTCCGACGCCCCGGTTTCAGACAGCCGGCCTCAGGGAGAGGATTTGCGGCCGAACGTGGCATCCGTCCTGAGTTTTGTCTGGCCCGTGGCTGCCGGGCAGACCTTCTGGATTGCGGCCGAAGCCCAGTTGGGCGGCGGACAGGATTTTCAGTTCCGGCTGGCGCTCTCCGGCATTGCGCTGATCTCTGACCGGGACGCCTTGGTGACCGGCGAGACGGCATCCATCACCCTCTCGACGCCTCCAGACATGGGTGCCACCTGGCGTCGGGCCCTCCTGTTCGACGGCAGCGCCGTGATCCGGACCAACCGGGATTGGACGGCACCATTCGAATGGTCGGCGAGCCGACCGGGCTTGCATCAGTTGGAGGCGGTCCTGGAAGACACCTCAGGCCGGCGCTGGCCGGCAACGAACAGGCTGGCCTTGCAGGTCCGCAACTGGGTGCCTCCCGAGACTAACGACCGGTTTGAAGACCGTCTGCGCCTGCCGGCCAGGACCAATCTGGTCATCCACCCGGGTCGCGCGACGGTGGACCCCGGCGAGCCGGGAGCAAATGGCGGATCGCTCTGGTTCGAGTGGATGGCGGAGGAGGAGGGCCGGATGATGGTCAGTCTGCCGCTCTATTCCCCGCTGGCGCAGATCACAGCGTTCTCTGGAACCTCCCTGGAGACGTTGCAGGCGGTCCCATTGGAGACAACCACCAACCACTGGCTGCGGGACTGGTATCTTCCGGTCGTCGCCGGGCAACGCGGGGTGTTCCGGATTTCCGGGGATCAGCGCCATCCGGATTCCGAGCTGATTCTGGGATTTGCGGTGGGTCCGGTCCCCACAAACGACGACTTCGCCAGTCGGATCGAGCTTCCTTCCGGTTCGTTTCACGTCGCGGGAAACAACGGGCTCGCCATTCGGGAACCCGGCGAGCCGAGGGTCCTGGGGAGATCCGTGTGGTACCAATGGGTTGCACCCGCCGAGGGCACGCTCACACTTCCGGGTCCGCCCGCCTACGAGCGGCAGGTGTTTCTCTATTCCGGCACGCAATGGCCTCCCGCTGTCCGAACGCCGGCAGCCACCGTCGCCAACGCGCCCCGGGCCGTGTATCCCGTCGGCGAAGGCATCCACTACCTGATTTGCGTCACGGGTCCGGAGTTCGATTTCGGACGCGGGTTCTTCAATGGCGGTCCCTTTGAACTGCGGGGCCTTTTCTCACCGTCCCCGATCAATGACGGAATTCTCTCAGCCTTGGAGGTCCAGGGCGATGATCTCCTGATTTCCGGGAGCGTGGCCGGGGCGCAGCCGACGACCTCGCTGGCATTCGCCCAGCGAGGTCATCGCTATCTCTGGTACGAGTGGCTGGCCTCCGGCTCCGGAGAAGTTCTGATCTCCCTGCCCGTATCGTTTGACGGGCAGGTCCTGGTGGTGGATTCGGCGGCGCCGGGCGCTGCGGTTTCGACGCAGACACAGCCGGGGCAGTGGGTGTTCCGCGCCGAGGCGGGGACCCGGTATCGCCTCGGGATTGGCAATGCCTACGGCGGCCCGGATGAATTCCAGGCGGCGCTCCGGGTTCGCAGGCGCGCGGGGAATGACGCGTTTGGCCGGCGGATGGGCCTCTCCGCCACGCCGGTGCGGCTGCGAGCAGCTTCCTGGCAAATCAGCATCGAGCCCGGCGAGCCCGCCGGGGGTCCGCCGGGCGCCGGATCGTTGTGGTGGACGTGGCGCGCTCCGAAATCCGGCTGGGCGGCGCTGCGATCCGAGGCCCTGCCGGCGCTCCGCGTCTTCACCGGAAGCCAGTTGGAATCCCTCACCGAAGTCCCGGTGACGACCGATCCGCCCGGCGATGGACTCCAGGAGGCCCGCTTCGACGCCGTCGGCGGGACCACCTACCAGATCGCGCTGATGGCGGATCCCAACTCGCCATTCGACCTGTCCGTCGAACTCGACCACTCGACCTTTGTCATCGCATCGCCCCATGCCGGTGAATCCTACGTCGCCGGCAGGGAAGCCCAGCTCGCCGCCGAGCCGCCGGACCCCTCGGTGGATGGGATCCTGTCCGGTCCGGTCACGGTGGTCCGCTACCCGGAGTTCAGAGGACTTCCCGCGTTGGGCACCCTGGCATCGCTTCCAGGATCGGTCGTGTTGAGCAGCCTCC
>JAFLEG010000092.1 GCA_017302195.1 Verrucomicrobiota bacterium | reverse complement strand
CACCCGCGTCACCAGCCCGGGACGCGCATCGTTCCTCCCGTTCTGGATCGTGAACTCCGATGAGGGATCCGCCGATCCCGTCTGGTCGGTGCCGATCTGCCACACCAACCGCAGCGGCTCGTCCGCCACCTCATGCACCGTCACGTTGAAGGTCTTGGTGTTGCTCAGCGAGGGCACCCCGTTATCCGTCACCCGGACCGTCACCGGATAGACACCCGGCCCCTGCGCCTCGGTCGGCGTCCAGGAGACCGCACCCGCGGTGCCAACCGTCAGCCCGGCCGGCCCACTGACCAGTGAATAGGTCAGGGTCTGGGCCGGCGCATCGCTGTCCGAAGCCGACAGCCCGAAGGACAAGGTCGCCAACTCGTCCACGCTCTGATCCACAGGCTGGGTCAGCAGCGGCGCCGTGTTGCCTGCCGGGAAGGACTCCAGCCGCACGTAGTCGTATCGCAACCAGTACGCCAGGCCGGAAATCCTCGGATCCATCCGCACGATCTCAACCGTATTGGCCCCGAGGGTCGCCTGCACGGCCGACGCGGCAAACGCCACCGTCACTGTGCTGGCCGCACTGATCACCTGACGGTGCAATTGCGTCTCCACGCCGACGCCATTTCGGAACCGAATCAGCATGTCGTGCGTCGCGAATCCGGACTGCACCACCGCATTGCTCGAAAACCCGCCGGTGGGGAACTCCATTGTCAATCGGAACGAGGCCGTCGCCCCGAGATGCCCGGGTTCCAGCATGAGGTGGAACCGGTTGGTGGTGTCCTTCTCGGTATGGCCTCGTTCCCAGGCCAGCGCCGGTTCGTCATTGGGCACGACCAGCGCCGCCCCCAACCCGTTGAATCCCGCAGGAAAGTTCCCGGTGAAATAGAAGTCATCGTCGGCCGCCGGATTGGCGGTCGGATTGAGAAGCGGATCCCCCGCCAGGCGTGTCACCAGGCCCGGCCGCGCGTCATTCTTGCCGTTCTGCAGAGAGAACTCCGATGACGGGTCGGCCGATCCCACCTGGTCGGTCCCGATCTGCCACACCAACCGGGACGGCGGCGGCTCATTGGCCACCTCGTTGACCGTGATTTCGAAGCGCTCCGTGTCGGCCAACCCGCTGCCTCCAAGGTCCGTCACCCGCACGCTCACAGGATATACTCCGGGGCCCTGCGCCTCCGTGGGTGTCCAGCTCAGTGCCCCGGCAGCACTCACCGTCAGCCCGGCTGGGCCGCTCACCAGCGAGTACACCAGAGCCTGAGACGGCAAGTCCCCGTCCGTCGCAGTCAAGCTCAGCGACAGCGTCGCCAGCTCATCCATGATCCGGTTGCCCGGGTTCGCGAGGTCCGGAGCGGTATTCACCTCGCCCACCGTCACCTCGAAAGTCTCGGTGTCGCTCATCGCCGGCACCCCATTGTCCGTCACCCGCACGCTCACCGGGTACACTCCAGGCCCCTGCGCCTCCGTGGGCGTCCAACTGACCGCTCCGGCAGCACTCACCGTCAGACCGGCCGGGCCACTCACCAGCGAGTACACCAGGGTCTGCGCGGGCACACTGGCGTCCGTCGCCTGCAACTGCAGGCTCAGCGTTGCCAGTTCATCCACGCTCTGATTGGCAGGCGGCGTCAGCACCGGCGCGGCGTTCCCATCGGGGAAGGACTCCAGCCGCAGGTAGTCATACCGAATCCAGAAGGAGAGTCCGTTGATGCGGGGATCCGTCCGCACGATCTCGAGGCTGTTGGCCCCCAACGTGGCGCCCACATCGGATGCCAGGAAGTCCACGACGAGGTTGGTCGGGTTCGCAATCCTCTGTGAGCGGAGGAGCGTCTCGGCACCTAAGCCGTTGCGGAACCGGACGACCATGTCGTGCGTGGCAAACCCGGCCTGGACCACCGCATTGCTGGAATACCCGCCGGTCGGGAATTCCACGTTGAGACGGAACGAGGCACCCGGCGCCACATTGGCGTTGCCCAGCACCAGATGCAGCCGGTTGGTGGTATCCTTCTCCGTATGTCCACGTTCCCAGGCGGTGGTCGGCTCGTCGTTGGGGACGCTCAACTGGGCCGCAAGCGCGTTGAAGCCGGACGGATAGACCCCGGAAAAGTAGAAGTCATCATCCGCCGAGGGATTCAGCGCCGGATTGGGATTCAACTGGGGATCTCCAGCCAGGCGCGTCACCATTCCCGGTGCGGGATCGTTCTTCCCATTCTGGAGAGTGAACTCCGCCGACGGATCTGCCGATCCCACCTGGTCGGTACCGATCTGCCAGACGGTCCTTGGGGGCACGTCCACGATGGTCACGGTAAACGTTTCCTCGTCCTGCAGGGGCGGCGTCCCATTGTCGGCCACCCGCACGGTGACCGGATACGCGCCCAGGCCCTGGCCTCCCGAAGGATTCCACCGGAGCAGCCCCGCCGCGCTGACCGTCATGCCCTCCGGCCCGCTGACCAGCGAGTGGCTGCGTGTGTTGAAGGGAATGTCCGCATCCGTGGATGCGAGGTTCAGGCTGAGTTCCGTGGCGATCACCAGGTTCAGATTTCCCGGATTCGCCAGTTCGGGGGGCTGATTCACGTCGGCCACCGTCACCATAAAGGATTCCGTATCGCTCAGCGCCGGCACGCTGTTGTCCGACACCTGGACCACCACCGGATACACCCCGGGTCCCTGGGTTTCTGTCGGCGTCCACGCGACCGCGCCGGAGGCGCTGACGCCCAGTCCCGACGGGCCGCTGACCAGGGAGTAGATCAGGGTCTCGGGCGCCGTGTCCGGATCCGTGGCGTTGAGGGTGAAGCCCATGGGCTCCAGCTCGTTCACCGTCAGATCTCCGGGCCGAGCCAGGTCCGGGGCGTTCGCCGCTAGCACCACCAGCGGCACCCGCAGCGTCGAACTCAATGCAGGGACCGAACTGTCCGTCACCCGCACCACCATCCCCTGGGTGCCCACCTGACCGACGGTCGGAGTCCAGACCACTGGACCGCTCCCGTCGAAGACCAATCCGGACGGCCCGGACACCAGACTCATCGTCAGCGTCTCCGGTCCGGCATCCGCGTCACTGGGCGTCAGCGTGAGGTTCAAAGCCCCGCCCGCACGAAGCTCCGCCCCTTCCAGCGGACTGACCGTGGGAAACGCCGCCACCTCGAACCCGGGCAGCAGCAATCCGTGCAGGGTGATGTTGTCGAAGCGGTTGTTGCCCACCGTCCCGCCAGTCCCCTGCTCAAACCGCACCCGCAGGGCAAACAGCGGATTGTTGTCCACACCGGGCTCCCCGGTCAGGTCAAAGGTCACCAGCGCCGGTGCACCGTCCGCCACCGAGTTTGTCCGAAACGCAGCAAACTCCGTTCCGTCGGTAGTGTACTCCCACACCTGGATTCCGGCCCCGGAACCCGAGCGCCGTGTCTCCAGGCGCACCACCACGTCCTCCACCCCGGTGGTCGGCATGCGGAAGATCACCTGTGCTCCCAGCGGGTTGTTCACCCGCAGGTGCGCCCCCGCTCCCTCACCCAACTGCGCGTTGATTCCGGAAAACTCCTGGCCTTCGCTGAACAGCACCGCCGCGCCGCCGCCCAGGCTGCTCTGGATGCCGGCATCCCCCGCAGCCAGGCGCAGGGAACCCAGAGGCGCCCCCGTATTGTTGAATGCCCAATACTGCCGGAGCACCGGTATCGGCGCCGGCTCAAACACTGCGCTGACGGACACATCCGCAGTGAGGGGCAGCGAAAAGGTCGGCGAAGTCTCCTGCCCTGCGGGCACATCTCCTGTCCAGTGGCTGAACTGATATCCCGGCTCCGGCTTCGCGGTGAAGGTCACCGGGAAGCCCTGGAAGTAGGTTCCAGACCAGGGAAACGGGGTGGGCGGCAGCCCCGGTTCGGTGGAGCCGACCGTGACCGTATTGACCTGGATCTTGCCGGTCCCGGCCGCCGCCACGTCTACCGTGACCCGGTTGGTCCCGCCGAGGTTGAAGAACGCGCGAATGTGCTCGCGCATGGTCTGGGGGCGCAGGACGGCAAAGGACCGCACCTCCTCCACCTTGTCGTACCACTCGCTCATGGACCGCGGATAGCCCCACCGGGCGATTTGTTCCGGCATGTAGGGCTCCAATTCCGCCTGAAACTCGGCGAGTCGCGTCTGCACATGCGATGACTCAAACGCGGTGTTCAGCAGATCGGAGAACCGGATGATGAAATCCCGGCGGAACTCGTCGTTTGAAAGCATGCGTCGCAGGACCAGGGTGGCCGCGGGCGGGATGCTTCCATCTCCGGCCAGCAGGCCCGGATCCACCACCACCGTGGAGGTGATGTTGCTCAGGCCGGTGTTCCTCAGGAACATCTCGCGGGTGTGGTCGCCGGAGCCCCAGCCGAAGCCGCGGTCCAGATCATAAAGCAGCCAGCGCCACCGTCCATCCGCATAGGGATTGGAGGGATCCACGGTCCGTGAACGCCAGTACTGGATGTTGGACGCCGGCTGGTCGGAGTTCGCGCAGAAGGTCTGCATGATCTGGAAGTCGCGGAAGTTCTCCACATCCATCTGGGACTTTACATGATCATACACTCCAGGGGCATTGAGATCCTGGTGCTCGAGGTAGCTGGTCAACGCGAAGTAATGGGTGTTGGTCCCCTCCTGGATGCGCCCCGGATTCCCGACGGCGGTTTCGAGGTGATCCACATCATCCACGCCAAACTGAACCCCAAAGTAGTTGTTGTCGTACCGGTCCCGAAGGCGCTCGATGCCCCAGAACTCGCCGTTGATGAACACGGCCACGGATCGGTGATACTGGATGGGCACCTTCGAAACCCCCTTGTACAGCGACTGGATGAAGGCATCTCGAAACGGCACCTGATGCCAATCGGAACCACCCGAACGGAGGATGAGTCGCTCATGCACGTTCAGGGGATGATCTGGAAACACCGGATAGGTGATCGCGTCGGTGCCGTACTGGGACCGGGCCACCAGCCGGAACGACTTGAGCCGGATCCGTCGGGTGGCGTTTCCGTGGATCCGGATGCCAACGTCCTGTTCAAACCCGAGGCCGCCGTTCTCAAAGAACTCCAGGTGTGCCGGACGCTCCCAGTCGAGTCCGCGCATGTAGTATCCGGTCGGCGCCCGCATGATGCCCCGTTCCGGACTGAAGAAGGAGGCGTAGTCCGCCATGATGGAAACCACCGGAATGTCATATCGGGTCGCTCCGGCAGGATCCACGATGTAGCTGCCCGAGACCGTCCGACTGGGCACGAAACCGTCGCGAAAGGCGCGAACCCGGAGGGTGTTGATCTTGTAGTTCAGGGCGACCGGCCCGTTGGACCAACCGGTTCCGGTGCTCCAGCTCAGGTAACCGGCCGCGCCGGCCTCATCCGTCGCCGTTGGAATGCTGGACCAAAGGTTCGACTGTCCCGCCCGGCTTGCCAGGGTCACCGGTCCCGTCAGCACCGGTGATGTCTCGGTGGGCTCGTCCCCGTTGAGCGTGTACCGCAGCACGATGTTTTCCCCGGCGGGGGGATTCGCCCCCACCTGGACCGCGCTGGCGTAGAAACCCGGAGGCGAGGTCAGACTCGGAGCCTCGGCGAGGATGCCATCGAAGCCGGGCCCCACATTGGGTGCGCCCGGGGTCGCCGGCCTGAAGAAGCGGAGCGTGGTTCCCTCCGGTTCCAGCCGGCCGATGGACACCTCCCTGGCCAGGGCAGGAACCACCATCTGATCAGCGGTCGCTCCCCCCGGAGCCGTCAACACGATGGTCTCACCCGTGGAGCTGATCTTGAAGTCGGCATGGGCCTCGTAACCCAGCACCAGTCCGGTAACCGCCTTTTCGGAGGCGAAGACAATCCGATGCTCACCCGGGAACATCACAAAGTGCGGAAACACCCACTTAAAGGGCTCCGCCGGATCATCACTCAAACCATAGCCCTGAAGATTGATGGGGGTGGACTGAGGGTTGTACACCTCGACCCAGTCCTCGCCGTTGTCCTCGAAATCTGATGCCGTTTCGACATTTGAAGACATCACCTCGGTCAACCGCGGAGCCGTCGAGGGCGCGCCCGCCGGGAACGGCAGGCCGTGCAGCGTGAGGTTGTCAAAATGGTGGTGCCCCGTCGTCTGGCCAGCTCCCTGGGAAAAGGTCACCTGGATTCCGAAGTGGGGATTGTTGTCCGCCCCATCAATGGCCGAGAAATCCAGGGTCACGAGCGCCACCGAACCGGTGGGAATCGACTCCGTCTGCAGGGGAACATACTCAACACCGTCCAGGGTGTAGGCGATGTGCTGCAATTCGGGTCCTGCCGTTTCCCGCTGAGCACGGTAACGGACCACAGGATCCCGAACCCAGGTCGTGGGCAGGCGAAGCGTCATCGTCCGAACCAGCGCCGTACGCACTCGCAACTGAGTCCCGGCAATGCCCAGGCCGTTGAGGCCCAGATCATTTGCCTCGCGAAAGACACTTTGGAGGGTGGAAACGACGGCGGGTGCAGGGTCCGCTGTGACTTCCAGGGAGGCACTCGTCTGCGGCGGAGTGACGGTGGGCCGCAGCAGGCTGGCCGGAACCACGCTGGCATCGTCAAAATTCCAGTAGTGGACCAAAACCAGCGGCGGTCTCGTGACCGTCACCTCAAAGGTCTCCGAATCGTCCAGGGGTGGCACCGCGTCATCGCTGACCTGGACCGTCACCGGATAGCTCCCGGCGGCCTGGGCCGCGGTGGGTGTCCAAATCACGTCTCCGGTTGGGCCGACCGTCAGCCCCTCCGGTCCGCTCACCAGCGTGTAGGTCAAGGTCTGCGCCGGGAGGTCGCCATCCGTCGCCTGCAACTGCAGGGTCAGCGTACCCAACTCCTCCACGCTCGGGGTTCCCGGATTCGCCAGCACCGGGGCCTGGTTCGACTCACTTACCGTGACCTCGAACCTTGCCGTTCCGCTCAATGCCGGCACTCCGTTGTCCGTTACCTGCACTGTCACCGGGAACACTCCAGGCCCCTGCGCTTCGGTCGGCGTCCAGCTCAAGGCCCCGGTCGGGCTCACGGTCAGCCCTTCCGGACCGCTCACCACCGAGTAGCTCAGGATCTGCGCCGGCACATCGGTGTCGCTCCCACTCAGGGTCAGCGCCAGCTCCGTCCCCTCCGCCACCGTCTGGTTTTCCACCGTGGCCAGCGTCGGCGCCGTGTTGTCCGGAGCCGGCGGCAGCGCCGCACCCCGCACCGTCACGTTGTCGAAGCGGTTGTTGCCACCCGTGCCGCCTGTTCCCTGCTGGAAGGTGATCCGCAGTCCGAACAGCGGATTGTTGTCCGCCGCCGCAATGTCTGAGAAGTCCAGTTCCACCACCGCAGGGGCCACATCCGAGGGAGCCACGGTCGGCACAGTTGCCAACGACTGGTATCCCGTCCCATCCGTGGTGTACTCGATCACCTGCGTCCCGGCTCCCGACCCCGACCGCCGCGTCTCATAGCGTACCAGCACATTCTCATGCCCGCTGGTCGGCAGTGCGAAGTTCAAGGTGTACCCCAGCGGGTTGTTCACCCGCAGGTGTGTCCCGGCTCCGTCCGTTCCCACGGCATTCAACCCGGCGAAGCTCTGTCCTGAGTCCGCCAGGACGTCCGTCGCGCTGACCGGACTCGTCGCCAGCGTTCCCGGTGTCCCGGCCAGCGTCTGGCTCGGGCTCAGCAGTGTGCCCGCCGTGTTGAAATTCCATGCGTGCAGAAGCAGCGCGGTCGCCGACTGACTCACCGTCACTTCAAAGGTCTCCGAGTCGTTCAACGACGGCACCCCGTCGTCGGCCACCTGCACCGTCACCGGAAAGACGCCCGGTGCCTGATGCACACTCGGCGTCCAGTCCAGCGCTCCCGCCGCGCTCACCGTCATCCCGGCCGGCCCGCTCACCAGCGAGTAGCTCAACGCCTGTGCCGGCAGGTCGCTGTCCGTCCCGCTCAGGTTCAGCGAGAGCGTCTGCAGGGCTTCCAATGACTGATTCCCCACCGCCGCCAGTTGGGGGGGCGTGTTCTCCGAAGGCAGGGCGGTCCCGTGCACGGTAAAATTGTCGAAGCGGTTGTTCCCCACCGTCCCGCCAGCCCCCTGTTGGAAGCTAATCCGCAGACCAAACAGTGGATTGTTGTCCGCCGCAGCGATCCCCGAGAAGTCCAGCGTGATCACCACCGGCGCCGCGTCGGCAGTCGTCACATTTTGCAGAAACGTGTACGCCGTCCCGTCCGTGGTGTACTCGATCACCTGAGTCCCCGCTCCCGACCCCGACCGCCGCGTCTCATACCGGATCACCGCATCCTCATGCCCGGTTGTCGGCAACCCGACCGTCATCGTGTGGTTCACCGGGTTGTTCACCCGCAGATGCGCTCCGGCTCCGTCGGTTCCCACCGCATTGGCTCCCGTGAAGTCCTGGCCCGTCCCGGACTGCACGTCCGCTCCCCCAGGACTCACCCCCCACGTCCCCGAAGCCCCTGCCAGCGTCTGGTTCGGCGTCAACTGCGTCCCCGCATCGTTGAAATTCCAGTAGTGCAGCAAGGACTGGGCCTCCAAGGAAGGAACAGAATACGCAACACCACCTAGGATCAGGGCTGCCACGCGCACCCAGGATCCGGCGATGTTCCACGGAATGCTGGCGGGGCACGTTCGGGATGTTACGGAGGCACCTCGGGAGGAGATTGAGTTCTGGAGCATGGGAGTTCTGGGTTGTAACCTGCTACTGTCGAACACGAAACATAATCAGAGTCTTTGACCTCCTCTGAAGGAGCCGGACGCTACCCAAGGTCTCCGGGACCTGTCCCGTGACAATCGTGCAACGTCCACCTCGATCCGTGACCGACAAGCCAACAGGTTTTTGGGATGCTACGCAATGATAATTAGTAAGTAACTTTACCTACTGCAAGAGTAAACTATGGAAAATGGAGCAATGGGGGCCCGTTTGAGGGCACCAACCCTCTCCGGTCTCCGCATTCGCAGCACTACCCAGGGGCTATCGCACACTGCGATCCACTCTCATTTGTGCGACGAATGGGGTGTCTTTCGCCTGCCTCCCCAGCCGTGGTGGCATCTCGAAGCCCAGCGCGACCGGACCGCAGGGCTTCCGAGGCCCGGGGCAAATGAGACGCAGCATCGGCGCGGGAATCACCCCTGCCAGGGTCTGCAAATCCCCACGATTCCCACCGGCGTTCGTGGGCGTGCCCTGCGACTTTTCCGTGGAAAGTGGCCGGCCCCACCACCGGTGAGGCTTGCCCGGTCGGGCCCGGCAACGAATCCTCCCCTCCATGCCTGTCGCCACACCCACGCGCACCGCCCGCGAACGCGAGCGGGAACCGGTCGTCCAATTCAGCGTGTTCATTCCCAACCGTTTGGGACGCCTGCACGAGGTCACCTGCCGTCTGGCCGAGCGGGAGGTGCACATTCTCGCCCTGACCGTGCTGGACACCACGGACAGCACCATTCTGCGCTTGGTGGTGGACGACCCCGACCGAGCCCGCGGCCTGCTGCAGGAGCACAACTTCCCGTTCACCGAGGTGCCGGTCCTGGCGGTTGAGGTCTCCGGGGAGGGACGGCTGAAGGACGTGCTCTCCGCGCTGCTCGAGGCCGAGCTGAACATCCACTACACCTACCCGTTCCTCACCCGCCCGGGGGGGCGATCCGCCCTGGTGGTCAGCATCGAGGACCAGGAGGTGGCCGAGGAGTGCCTGCGCCGCCACCAGTTTGACGTCCTCTACCAGGCCGACCTGTCCCGGTGACCCACCCTCATTCGTAGCGCAGCGATTCGATGGGATCGAGCTGGGCGGCCTTCCAGGCGGGATAGGTGCCGAACAGGATGCCCACCGCCGAGCACACGGCGAGTCCGATGGCCACCCAGTCCCAGGGCATCACCGCCTGCACCTGCAGCAGCAGGCCCGCCAGATTCCCCACCCCCACGCCGAGCGCCACCCCGATCAGGCCCCCCAACTGGCACAGGACCACCGCCTCCAGGATGAACTGGGTCATGATGCTTGCCTTGCGCGCCCCGATGGCCCTGCGGACGCCGATCTCCCGGGTGCGCTCGGTCACGCTGACCAGCATGATGTTCATGATGCCGATGCCGGCCGCCAGCAGGGCAATGCTGCTGATGACGGCCGCCCCGGCCCGGATGGCCAGGGTGAAGGTGCGGAACTGCCGGATCAGGGACTCGTTGGAGATGATCTCGAAGTCATCTGGCTGCCCCGGAGGGACCCGCCGGATGAGCCGGAGAA
>JAFLEG010000091.1:9277-10245 GCA_017302195.1 Verrucomicrobiota bacterium | reverse complement strand
ACACGGGTTTGGCGAACAGGGAACCGACAGGCACGCCGACGCCGTCTCGGGTGACGTAGAAGGGACGTTTCTCGATCTCGTAGGCCAGCTTGGGGGAGATGCCGAGGGCGCGATAGATGCTGGCGTGGAGGTCCTCGATGACGACGCGGTCCTTGAGGGTTTTGCAGGGGCGTTCCTCGGCCGGGACGCCATGGACGTGGCCCTTCTTCATGCCGCCGCCAAAGAGCAGGACGCATCCGGCATCGGTGAAGTGGCGGTGCATGCCGTAGTAGGTGAGGGACTCGATGCGCTCCGGCACCGGCACCTGGTCCTTGATCGGCTTGTCGGGCTTGCCCTCCTGCATCATGTCGCGGCTGAACTCGCTCGCCAGGACGATGAGGGTGCGGTCGAGCAGGCCGCGCTCTTCCAAATCGAGCACGAGCTGGGCGATGGCGCCGTCAATGGCCTGCTTCATGTTCACCAGCTTCTCGTGGCCGTGCTCATGGGTGTCCCAGTTGAGGAAGGGGATGTACTCGGTGGTGACCTCGATGTAGCGGGCGCCCACCTCGGCCAGACGGCGGGCCAGGAGGCATCCGAGTCCGAAGCGCTGGATGTTGGCCTTCTCGTAGCTGCCCTCCCGGGTGAACTCGCCGCCGAGGCGCCGGGAGAAGTCCCAGCCGCCGGGGACGTATTTGGCGACGGTCTCGGGGGATTCCAGGGTGAGGTCAAAGGCCTTGGCCGCCGGCGAACTAAGCAGCCGGTGGGCGTTGTCGAGGGAGCGCAGCAGGGAGTCCTTCTGGTAGCCGCTGCCCAACTGGCCGACCGGTGAGGCCGCGACCAGGTCGCGGTAGAAGCGGTCGCGGCTGGCGAAACGGGACGGGCTCATGCCGCCCGGCGGGGTGACGACGTCCTTGGCGGCATCGGGGAACGGCACGTTGAACGGTCCGTACTCGCTGCCGAGAAATCCCGCCGTGGTGAAGGCCTTCAGC
>JAFLEG010000091.1:0-9267 GCA_017302195.1 Verrucomicrobiota bacterium | reverse complement strand
TCCTCGCCTTCGCCCACGTCCAGCCGCTGGCCGATGTTGATGAAGGCGGGCACGGCCGGATCCTTGGGACCCAGGGTGCGCGCGATGACCGCGCCGAGGTGCGGACACGCCACGGACTGCGGCGGGGCGTAGCCGGTGTGCCAGTGATACTGATGCCGGGAGTGCAGGATGAAGCCCAGGTCGCCCGCGGTGTAGCTGCGGATCAGCGTGCCGCGGTCCATGACCTGCGCCAGGCGCTCCAGGCCCTCGCTGAACCGGATGCCATCCACGGCGGTGGGAATGGACGGGAAGGTGGAGAGGACCCGGTTGGGGTCCATGCCCTTCTCGAAGGCGGTGAACCGCTTCGGATCGAAGGTCTCCGTGGCCGCCATGCCGCCGCCCATCCAGAGCACGATCACGGTGTCCGCGGTGGCGGGCAGCGCGGCGGCGGTTTCGGCATTGGCCAGGGCGCGGGACGGTCCGGCGGCCAGGGCGCCCAGGGTGGCGGCGCTCAGGGACTGGACGAATTCGCGGCGGGTGAAGTCTCGGGTCTTCATGGGGCGCTTTCCTCAAATCAATACACCAACTGGAACTCGGGCAACATGGTGATGCCCCAAAGCAGGTCCTCGACGGGTTCGGTCTGCGGGCGGGCGCCGATCAGGCTCACCGCGAGGTCCAGTTCCCGGGGCGTGGGCGGACGCGACAGCGCCTGGGCAAACACGCGGCGGGCCAGCGCCCTGCCGTCGTCGCTGCCGGCGGCGAGGCGTTCCGCTCCGGTGTGCAGCAGGCGCGACAGGGTCTCTCCGTTGGTGAGTTCGAGCGCCTGGAGGGTGGTCGCGGTGGACTGCCGCACCGTGGTGACCTGTTCACGGTTCGGACGCCCCAGCGCCAGCATCAGCGGATCGGCGCCGGTCAGGGAGGCGCGGACGCGTCCGTACACCGGCCGTCCGGAAACGCTCATCGCCAGCGCGGTGCCGGCCTTCCAGGGATCCATGCCGGCGGGTCCCAGCACCTGGGCTGCGCGCCAGGCTTCCGGTCCCGGCGGCTTGGAGGGATCCACCTTCTCCGATGTGACCTGCCAGGCGCCGTCGCTGGCGAGGTCGAGGGAGGTGTCCGGACGCTCCCCCCCGGGACGCAGCCGCAGGTAGGCCAGCATCCCGGCCGGATTCGGCCCGTCGCCCCCGTTCACCGCCTCGACGAGCAGCACGTTGGTTCCCGCCCGGAGCAGCGGACGCAGATCGTACACCGCCGGCTCGCTCCAGTCGGAGGCGTCGGAGCCCCGCACGCGGGCGCCGTTGAGGAACACCCGGGCGCGGTTGTCCACCTGAAGATGCAGCGTGGCCTCGGCGGGCACGGCGGCGAGGGTCCATTCGCGGCGGAAGCCGTTGGTCGCGGGTGGCACGCCGGAAGCGCCGTGGGGATCCGACCAGATCCAGAGCGCCTCCACGGGCAGCGATGTCCCGGCGCCCTGTTCCACCAGCAGCGCATCTAGTCCGCCCTCGGGACGCTCCTGCCAGACGCCGGTGAGCAGGCCCAGGGCATCGCGGAACTGCTCGGCCGTGAGGCGGCGGATCGCCGGGCCGCGGAACACGTAGGACTCCTCGGGCTTCTCGGGGACGTTCACCGACGGCATCTGGTAGGCGCGCGAGGTCAGGATCAGTTCCAGGGTGCGCTTGAGGTTCCATTGATGGGCCACCAGATCCTCGGCCAGGAAGTCGAGCAGGTCGGGATCCCATGCGGGGTTCTGCATGATGTCCAGGGGCTCCACCAGGCCGCGTCCGAGCAGCCGCGCCCACAGCCGGTTCACCACGGTGCGCGACAGCCGGCCGTTGCCGGGCTGGGTGATGAGGGTGGCGAGCTGTTCCAGCCGCTGGGCGCGGGGTGCCGAGGCATTCACGGAGCCCAGCTCGGGGAAGAGAAACTTGAGCGGCGCCACCTTCCCGATGGGCTTGTCGCACTGCACCATCTCCAGGCGTTCCTCGGAATAGATGCCGGCCAGCCCGTAGGCGTCGGCGAGCTGCCAGTCGTCAATGAACGAGTCGTGGCAGGACGCGCACTTGAGATTCACCCCCATCAACACCTGTCCGATGTTCTGGGCGGCCTGCATGGCCGGGGTCATGGAGGCGTTGACCGTGCCGCGCCAGACGATGCCCTTGCTGAAGCCGGCGCTGGCCTCGGTGGGATTCACCAGTTCGCGCACAAACTGGTCGTAGGGCTTGTTGTCGCGCAGGGCCGCGTAGAGCCAGGGACTGATCTGCTGGCGTCCGCCGTCAATGTAGCCGGTGCCCCGGTAATCATTTCTCAGCAGGTCATTCCAGAAGGTCAGCCAGTGCTGGGCATAGCGCTGGCGGTCGTCCAGGAGTTGACGGACCAGCCGGGACCGCTTGTCGGGCGCCGGGTCGGCGGCGAAGGCGTCGAGTTCCTCCGGCGTGGGCAGCAGCCCGACGGCATCCAGGAACACCCGGCGGGCAAAGAGCCGGTCATCCACCGCCGGGGGCGGCACCGGCAGGCCGTGCTGCTGGAAATAGCGGTCCAGGAGCCGGTCCACCGGATGGTCCGCACCGGACGCCGGGAGTTCGGGCTTGCGCGGCACCAGATTCCGGTCGGCGGGGCGGGCGAAGGTGACTTGCGCCGGCCAGGCGAGGCCCTGATCCACCCAGGCGCGGAGGAGTCCCACCTGTTCCGGAGTGAGGCGGGTGCCCTTCTGCGGCATGACGTCGTCGGGATCGGTGCCGGCGACCAGATGGATGAGATGGCTTTTGGCGCTGTCGCCGGGGACCACCGCGACACCCGAGTCGCCGGGGTTGAGGAACGTTTGCCTGGAATCCAGCCGCCAGTCGCCCTTGGACTTGCCGCGGCCGTGGCACTTGATGCAGCTCGCCTCCAGGATGGGTTGGATATCCTGGACAAAGTCCACGGTCCGGTTGGCCGGCGGGGGCAGTTGCGCGATGGCGGCTGACGAGGGCTCGGCGCCGACCGCCGCGAGGCCGGATGCCAGACATAGCACTGCCAATCCCGTCCCCTGGAACAACGCTCCGGCCATGGCGGAACGCTAGGGTCCGGATAGTTCACCCGCGAGGCAAAACCGGGGGCGGGGCGCCGCGAGGGGAGGGGAGTACGCTGGCGAAGCGTGCACACCTGGAGTGCCAGGCTGTTTGGGGTTCCCCGATTCCCCAATCGGCCGGGTGAAGTTTGAGCCCTTGGAGTTCGTCCCAAGGGACGTCAGAATGCCCATGGTGTCCGTCCAGTTCCATCCGCCGGGTCCACGGGGGCCCGCCCTCGCGCCTGCCCCCTCAATGGCGCTCGCCTTGGCGCTGGTGTGGGCGCTGGGAGCGGTCGGGGTCACGTCCGTGACGGGCGGGAGTGCTCCGCCCGAACCGGACGCGGCGCAGATCGAGTTCTTTGAGAACAAAATCCGCCCGCTGCTCGCCGACTCCTGCTACCCGTGCCACAGCGCCCGGGCGGAGAAGGTGAAGGGCGGCCTGCGGCTCGACACCCGGGACGCCCTGCGGCAGGGCGGTGCTTCGGGGACCCCGGTGCTGCCCGGTCAGCCGGCGGAGAGCCTTCTGGTCCAGGTTCTCCGGGGAACGGCCAAGGATGTCGAATCCATGCCACCCAAGGACCATGGCGGACCGCTCTCCGAGGAGTCCATTGCCGCCGTGGAAGCCTGGATCCGCATGGGGGCTCCGGATCCGCGGGAGGGTCCGGCGGTCGCCACCCCGCCCGCCCGCAGTCACTGGGCGTTTGCCCGGCCGGTGGATCCGCCCGTCCCGGCGCCGTCCCGCTTCGCCAGTCCTGCCGCCCGGTACAACGCGGTGGACGACTTCATCCAGGCCCGCCTCGTCGAAAAGGGCCTGGCGCCGGCCTCCCCGGCGGACCGGCGGACCCTGCTGCGCCGCATCACCTTTGATCTCACCGGGCTGCCCCCCACGCCCGAGGAGATGTCGGCCTTTCTCCGGGACGACTCACCGGGCGCCTACGAGGCGGTGGTGGACCGTCTGCTGGCCGCCCCGGAGTATGGCGAGCGCTGGGGGCGCCACTGGCTGGATGTCGCGCGCTACGCGGATTCCAAGGGCTACGTCTTCGAGCAGGAACGCCGGTTCAGCCACAGCTTCACCTACCGCGACTGGGTGGTGAATGCCCTGAACCGCGACCTGCCCTACGATGAATTCCTGCTCCAGCAGATCGCCGGGGATCGGTTGGCGACTCCGGAAAATCCCTGGCCGATGGCGGCGCAGGGATTCCTCACCCTGGGCCGCCGGTTTCTCGACAACACGCCGGACATCATTGACGACCGGATTGACGTGGTATTCCGCGGCACCCAGGGACTGACGGTCTCCTGCGCCCGGTGTCACGACCACAAGTACGATCCGATCCCGACCGCGGATTACTACTCGCTGTACGGGGTCTTCAACTCGAGTCACGAGCCGGCGGAGCGCCCGCTGCTGGGGCCGAATCCGGATCCGCGCCGCGCGGCGGACTATGAGGCCGAGCTGGCCAGGCGTCAGAAGGAGCTCGCGGATTTTCGGGCCGAACGGACGGCCGAGATCGGCCGCAAGCTGCGCGAGAGGGTGGGGGACTACCTGCTGGCAGCGCAGGATTCCCTGGGCTTGGACTGGACCAATCTGGAGGGGTTGGCGCGGGTGCGCTCGCTGGATCCGGGTCTGGTGGCCGCCTGGAAATCTCAACTGGAGAAGTGGCGCGCCACGCCCACGCCTGCCTTCCGTCCGTGGTTCGCCTTTGCCGCGCTGGCCACGAACGAATTCGCCGTCCGCGCCCCCGAGATTGCCACCCGCCTCACCAATGCCCCGCCCGACGCCCCGCAGAATCCGCGGGTGGCCGCCGCACTCGCCGCCCGCCCGCCCGCCTCAATGCAGGAGCTGGCGACGCGCTATGGCGAACTGATCCTGGCAGCGGATGCCGCATGGGCGTCGGAGCTGGAGGCCTCCCGCACGGCCGGACGTCCCGCACCGGAAGCGCTGCAGGATCCGGCCGGGGAGGAACTGCGCCAGTTGCTGTACGGTCCGGAGTCCCCAATCACGGCGGCGACCCGCGATGTGGATCGGTTCTTCGACACACCGACCGGACAGAAACTGCGGGGGTTGAAGCGCAAGGTGGACGAACTGGACGCCACCCATCCGGGGGCGCCCCTCCGGGCCATGGCGCTGGTGGACAATGACAAGCCGTCCGAACCGGTGGTGTTCAAGCGCGGCAATCCCGGCAACCACGGTCCGGCCGTACCCCGCCAGTTCCTGGCCCTGGTCTCCGGTGCCCAGCGCACCCCGTTCACCGACGGCAGCGGCCGTCTGGAACTGGCCCGGGCCATTGCCAGTCGGGACAATCCCCTCACGGCCCGGGTGATGGTGAACCGGGTCTGGCAGCGCCATTTCGGTTCCCCGCTGGTCGGCACCCCGAGCGACTTTGGCGTGCGGTGCGATCCGCCGAGCCATCCGGAACTCCTGGACCACCTCGCCGTGTGGTTCATGGACCACGGCTGGTCCCTGAAGCAGCTCCACCGGTACCTGGTGCTGTCCGCCACCTACCGGCAGTCCAGCGATCCCGGACCGGATGCCGCAGCGCGCGAGGCCTTCGCCCGGTGCGAGACGGTGGACCCGGCCAACACCCTCTGGTGGCGCATGAACCGCAAGCGGGCTGATTTTGAAGCGCTGCGGGACACCCTGCTGGCGGTCAGCGGCCGCCTGGATCCCTCCCTCGGGGGTCAGCCGGTGCCCATGTATGAGGAGCCCGGTTCCGCGCGGCGCACGCTCTACGGCTTCATTGACCGGCAGAATCTCCCCGGGATCCTGCGGGCCTTCGACTTTGCCAGCCCCGACAGCACCTCGCCGATGCGCTTTCAGACCACGACGCCGCAGCAGGCGCTGTTCCTGATGAACAGTCCCTTCATGGCGGAACGCGCGCGGGACTTCGCGGGCCGTCCGGACCTCGCCGCCGCCGCACCGGCCGCGCGCATCGAGCGCATGTACGCCCTGGCGTTTCAGCGGCCGCCCACCGCGGAGGAGAGGACCCTGGCGCTGGCCTTTGTCGGACAGACGCCCGGCGCCCCTCCGGAACCGGCTCCGGCATCCACCTGGAGCTACGGCACCGGACTCTGGAATCCCGATTCGGGCCGGGTCGAGCAGTGGCGTGCCCTGCCCACCTTCAGCGGTGAGCAGTGGCAATGGGAGACGAAGGTGCCGTCCAGCACCGGCCAATGGACACTGCTCAATCGCGACGGGGGCCACCCCGGTTCATCGGCCAGCAACGCCGCCATCCGGCGCTGGACCGCGCCCTTCACCGGAAGGATCCGCATCTCCGGCGCCCTGAAGCAGGAGGCGGAGGCGGGCGACGGGGTCCTGGGACGGGTGATTTCCAGCCGTACCGGATCCCTGGGTACCTGGGAAGTCCATCACGGGCGTCGGTCCACGGAGGTGGAGACCCTCGAGGTGCAGACGGGCGATGCCCTGGATTTCGTGGTGGAGCCGCGGGCCGATGAGAACTCCGACAGCTTTGAATGGCGGGTGGACCTGACGCGGCTGGATCCGGCCCCGGTCGGCGCAGCGGCCTCCTGGAACAGCCGGCGGGATTTCTCCGGGCCCCGCCCGACCGTGCCGCCCCTCGATGCCTGGCAGGAGTTCGCCCAGGTGCTGCTCAGCGCCAATGAGTTCGTGTTCGTGGATTGAGGTGCGGGCACTGTGGACTCCCCAGGCGTGTCCGAGGGGGGGGCGCGCCTCGCGAGTCCCCACAGTCCCCGCTTGGCCCGGGAATCGCTCCCGAAAGGCTTTACAGGAACCGCAGTCCGACGCTATGCACCCACCGGCATTTGTCGGCGATTCCGGCACGCACTACCCACTCCGCCATGCACCGCTACATCCTCCGAGGACTCAATCTGCCGTTCGAGCATGAGCTCCACGCCGGGTTGAACACGGTCGGACGCAACCCCACCAACGAGTTCCGCATTCCGGAGCCAAGCGTCTCCAGCTTCCATGCCGAGATCAGCGTGCTGGAGACCGATGGCACCGTGATCGTGCGGGACCTCCAGTCCACCAACGGCACCTTCATCGAGGGCCAGCCCGTGGAGGAGGCCGCATTGGCCGGCGGGCAGCGTCTCCAGTTCGGCACGGTGGACATGCTGCTGGTCATCGAGGAGTACGACGTCAAGATTCCGCTGGGCGGGGGTCCCCAGGCCGCCCAGGCGGCCGGCGATCTCAACAGCCTGCCCGATGGCACGCTCGCCTGTTCCCGCAACGCCTCCCTGGCGGCGACTCACCAGGCCATTCTCGGCTGCCAGGCGGTGGTGAAGTGTCCCGGCATGTTCAGCATTTCCAGCCTCCGGGCCATGAAGCTCTCGGGGGGCAAGGCGGGGCTCCTGCTGTTTTGTCCCGACTGCAACGCCAAGTGCGAGCCCATCCCGGGGGCTTCGGAGAAGCCCGCCGCCAAGAAGGGCCTGTTCGCCCGCCTGACCCAGACCATCCTGATCGGCCGCAAGAAGGGTCCGTGAAGCTGGTGGCAAGTACCCGCCAAATGTCGCCGGTTCGGCCTTCCAGGGAAAGGTTCCTGGGGTCCACTTCATCATTCATCGTTCATCCCTGATCCTTCCAAAGGGTCCGGCTTGCACCGCGGACGGCCATCCCCTTTGCTCGGCGGCGTCATGTCAACGCTTCAAGGGAAACTGGGTATCGTGTTCGGAGTGGCCAACAAGCGGTCCATCGCCTGGGCCATCGCGCAGGCCTGGCACCGTGCCGGAGCGCGGTTGGCCTTCACCTACCAGGGCGAGCGGCTGAAGGAGAACGTCGAGGAGCTCGCGGGGACCTTCGGTCCGGACACCCTCATCCTGCCCTGCGATGTCACCCAGGATGCGCAAATCGAGTCGGTCTTCGCCGCGGTGGGGGAGAAGTTCGGACGCCTGGACCTGATGCTGCATTCCGTGGCCTTCGCGCCGAAGGAGGCCCTGGAGGGGGATTTCCTGAACACCAGCCGGGAGGCCTTCAAGACCGCCCATGACATCAGCGCCTACTCGCTGATCGCGCTGTCCCGGGCCGCCGCGCCGCTGATGACCGCCGGGGGCAGCATCGTCGCCATGACCTACTACGGCGCCGAAAAGGTGATCCCGCACTACAACGTGATGGGCGTGGCCAAGGCCGCCCTGGAGGCCAGCACCCGCTATCTGGCCTACAGCCTCGGACCGCGGAAGATCCGCGTGAACTGCATCAGCGCCGGCCCGATGAACACCCTGGCCGCACGCGGCATCGCCGGCTTTGGCGACATGCTCAAGCATTACGAGGCCCACGCCCCGCTGAAGCGCAACGTGCTGCCGGAGGAGCTGGGTGCCACCGGCGCCTTCCTCGCCGGCGACGGCGCCGCCGCCATCACCGGACAGGTGATCTACGTGGACTCCGGCTACCAGATCATGGGCATGTAGCCCGCCCGCGCGGGCCGGGGGGAGTTCCGCACACTTCGGAGCCGTGGCGCTGCAGAGGCGCGGGGACGCAGCCGTGACCCTTCGGTAGATGTTGCCGGGGAGCGCATGGTTCCTCATTGGCATTTCTCCGTAACTTTTTCTTCGCCGCATTGGTGCATCCGGTACCGTCGCCGCCGGCACCACGGTGAAACGGTTCCTCTACAACCTGCTTCTGAACATCGGGTTCATCCTGAGCGCGCCGTTCTACTTCCTGAAGATGTACCGGCGCGGCAACTGGGTGGCCGGGTTCGGACAGCGCTTCGCGCAGTATGACGGCAAGCTCAAGCAGGCGCTGACCAACCGCCGGATCCTGTGGATCCACGCGGTGAGCGTGGGGGAGGTGGCCGTCTGCTCGCGGCTGGTGGCCGCCCTGGAACCGCGCCTGCCCAACCACAAGTTCGTGGTCTCCACCACCACCTCCACCGGCATGGGCGAACTGCAGCGGCGCCTGCCCGCCCACGTCTCCAAGATCTACTACCCCATTGACCGCCGGAAGCATGTCCAGCGCGCCCTCGGGACCCTCCATCCGGAGGCCATGGTCTTCGTCGAGGCGGAGATCTGGCCCAACATGATCTGGGGGCTCCAGCGCCGGGGCATGCCCCATTTTCTGGTGAACGCGCGGATCTCTGAGCGCTCCTACCGGGGCTATCGCCTCGGACGGTTCCTGTTCCGGGAGCTGTTTGCGGGCTTTGAGGGCGTCGGGGTGCAGAGCGAGGCGGATGCGCGGCGTCTGCAGTCCCTGGGGGTTCGCCCCGAGGCCCTGCAGGTGGTGGGTAGCCTCAAGTTTGCCGACGACGCCCCGGTGTCCGGTCCGCGGCTCGATGTGGCGG
>JAFLEG010000090.1:3645-10275 GCA_017302195.1 Verrucomicrobiota bacterium | reverse complement strand
CTGGTTCAACTACGTCGGAGTGCTCTATGCCCTGGGGATCAGCATGGCGGTGGCCGGCGCCTTGAGCCGGTGGTCCTCGGCGGCCCTGGGTATTCTCAGCCTTGGGCTGATTCTTCTGCCGGAAATCACCGCACCCGTCTTTCGGGGAAGGGAATCGAGTCTTCCACCGGCCGTTGCGCTGACCATCCTTGCCGGCAAGAGCGCCGGTCTGAACATCTATTTCCCGGCGCTGCCCTGGCTGGGATTGACCACGGGCGGCCTGTTGCTGGGCCGCCTGTTCCTCCAGCGGCCGCGGCAGGCCTGGCGGTTGGCGGGAAGCCTTGGAGCGGGATTGACCGGTGCCGCGCTGCTGCTCCGATGGAACGGAGGGCCGGGCACCCTGGGTGTGGTGGAGGGCCGGGGTTGGATCGGTTTTCTGACATTTGTGAAATACTCGCCCAGCCTGGCCTATGTGGCATGGAATGCCGGGCTGATCCTGGTGTCCCTGCCGGTGTTCAACTGGGTGGCGCAAGCCCTTCCAGGCTGGACGCGCCTGGGAGTGATCTATGGCCGGAGTTCGCTCTTCTTTTATGTCGCGCACCTGGTGATCTACGCAGGCCTCTCGCGGATTCTTGGGCCGCCCGGACAGGGCTTGCCGGTGGTGCTCCTTTGCTGGGCCGCAGGATTGCTGATCCTCTGGCCGATGTGCCGGTGGTACTTCCAGTTCAAGCGGTCCACGCCGCTCGATTCCTGGTGGCGGCTCTTCTGAGGATTCAACGCGGCTTGGGCTCCCAGACCCGGTGGGTGCGGGCTTCGTGGAATCCCCGATGGGTGGGCTCGAGGCGCCAAAGGTCGAGTTGGCGGAGGGAGGTCGGCGCCCCGACGGTGAAGGCGTCGAGGGAGCGGCGGTCGGCGGGATGCGGATGCGCTGCGAGGACCGCCTGGCGGCCGTTGGCGAAGACCTCGACGAGGTATTTGTCCACGAACACCCGGAGTTCCAGGTCCTCCCCCGCCGTGAGTTCGGCAAGGGCGAAGGGCGCCTCGGTGGAACCCACCCGGAGCGTGCCGGTGTCCGGACGCAGCAGGATGGGAAGTCCCGGATCGTCGCCGCCGGCGAATAGGACGAAGCCAAACAGCTTGCGTGAGGCTTCGGCGCGCGGGATGACGACGCGAAACTCCGACGAATCCCCGGGCAGTTCGGCGAGGCGTTGGAGGGCCGGGGCGTCACGGGGCGGCACACGGTCGCCGTGGCCGGTGAGGGGATGGGACAGCACAAGGTTGCGAAGGGTGACCGGATCACGCCGCTGGCCTTCGAGTTCGCGCAGGGGCTGGATCCGCAGCCGACCGTCGGATGGCAGGCTCAGTTCGCGTGGCAGCGACTGGATGGTGCGGTTCAGCAGGAGGTTGTCGGGACCGGCCGAGGTGATCCAGGCCCACATCACCCGCCGGCCGTCGGGCGTCTCCACGCTTTCCGGCGCGAAGAAGTCGGTTCGGTGGAGCACGCCCCAGGCCGGCTGTTCATTGCGGGCCCAGTTCATCCGTCCGTGGGTGCGGGGCACGAACTGCTCGGCGGCGGCATCCCAGTCGCCGAGGTAGTAGCGGCAGCCCAGCGGATGGCTGATGCAAAGCAGCATCCACTGGTTGCCGATGGGGAAGAAGTTGGGGCAGGAAATGTCCTCGCCCACCACGACATCCGCCGGCTGGCGCCGCACAAAATCGCCGATCAGGGTCCAGTGGCGCAGGTCCCTGGACTTGAACACCGGCGGATTGTTGCCTCCGGAAATGGCGTAGTAGGTGTCGCCGATCCGGAAACAGTCGGGATCCCAGTGGTGCATCTCCGCCGGACTGCCGTCCGCGCGCTTCACCTCGACCGGATACGGCTTCTCCCATCCGGAGAGTTTGCGGTCGGTGGCGAGGGCGATCTGGTTCCGGCCCGAGGCTTCACCATGGTAGATCACCGCCGGACGGCCATCCGGTGCGATGAACCCGGTGCCGCTGAACATGCCGTGTCCGGTAAATGACCGCTGGAGCACCGTGGGCTGCCAGTTCCAGTGGAGCAGGTCGGGACTGGTGACGTGAATGAAGGCGAAGGTCTGCCGCCCCTTCCACGGGTGACGGAGGATGTAGTGCAGGTGGTACACGCCATCGAGATGGAAGGCCGCGTTCGGATCCCCGGGCAGGCTCTCCGCGCCGGGATGCATCAGGTGGTAATTGAGAATCCACTCCTCGGGCACATCCGGGGCGGCCACGACGGATTCCCCAGGGGCCGCCTCGGGCGGCGTCACCAGGAAGCTGTCGGCGCCGTCCAGGACCAGCCGTCCACCCTCGATCCGGGCGGCGCCGCTCAGGCGTCCCGGGGGAAAGCCGCCCGCCGCATCGCGCGCGTCGCCGTCCTCGAAGTGCCACTAGGCGAGCGGCGCGGGGTCCGACGGCTGGTTGGGACGCAGTGCGGCAATCTGGGCGGCGGTCAGTGCCGTGCCGTAGATGCGTGCATCGTCAATGGAGCCCGCGAGGCAGGCGCCGTCCTGGGCCTCCAGATGTCGCAGCCCGATGACCACGGCGCTGTCGGATCCGAACTGCTGCGCGCCCTCCACCGGATAGCGCGCAAGCGACGTCCCGTTGCGGAAGATCTCCACCTGCTTCCCACGGTACACGATGGCGATCTGCACCAGGGCGCCGCCGAACTCCGATTCCTGCGGCACGTCGTCCTGGGCCTGACGGGTCCGCCGGTAGAAATCGCTTCCCGCCATCCAGCGGGCGGGAGCCACCTCGCCGAACACGATGCCGTCGAAGTGCGAGCGGCGGTCCTCCAGGGTCAGCGCACTGCCGCCGCGCTGGGTTGCATTGGAAGGCGCGGCCCAGACGACCAGGGTCTTGTCGCCGGCGATACCGGGGAACGGGGTCGCGGCGCGCGCGACGGAGGCTCCCGAAAGCAGGAGCATGGCGGGCAACAGGGATGCGGTTTTCATGGGGATTCGTGGAGTCATTTCCGGCGCCGCACGTCGAGGTACACCGCTCCGAGGATCACCAGGCCCTTGATGATGTACTGGAGGGAGAAGTGGACGCCGGCCTGGTTGAGGCCCTTGTCGAGGATGCCGATGATCACGGCCCCGACCAGGGTGCCGGGCAGGGTGCCCACGCCGCCGGTGAAGCTGGTGCCGCCCACCACCACGGCGGCGATGGCGTTCAGTTCGAAGCCCTGTCCGGACGCCGGTTCCGCGGAATAGAGCTGCGAGGCGTGGATCAGTCCGGCCAGTCCCGCCAGCAGCGAGCAGAGCAGGTACACCGTAGTTTCCCGGCGGGCCAGGGGAATGCCCACGCACCGGGCGGCCTCGCGGCTGCCGCCGATGGCGTAGAGGTGCTGTCCGAACGCGGTGCGATGCAGGAGCAGCGCCGCCAGCACGAACGCGCCGAGCATCACCAGCGCCGGTACCGGCACGACGCCAAGCAGGCGGGCATTGCCGAGGGCGAGGAACACGGTCTGGGAATCGGGCACCGGCATCGGTCGGCCCTCGTTGAACCGCAGCGCGATGCCCCGCGCCACCATCATCGTGGCCAGGGTGATGATGAAGGGCGGCATGCGGGTCCGGGCTGCGCAGGCGCCGTTGACGAGTCCGATCAGGCCGGCCGTGCCGAGACCTGCCGCCGCCGCGCCGGGCCAGCCGGCGACCGGGAGCGTTGCCACCGCCACCGTGCCCGCCAGCGCCACGACCGCACCCACGCTCAGGTCAATGCCACCGATGAGAATCGCGAGGGTCATGCCGAAGGCCAGGATGGCGTTGATGGAGATCTGCTGGGTCAGGTCCAGCAGGTTGTCCACGGTGAGGAACCGTCCGCCCGGGACCGCCAGGGCGAACAGGACCACCAGCGCCACGGCGGCGGCCATCAGGGGGAGAAGGTCTCGCAGGCGTTTCATCGGCGGGGTTCAGTTCCGGGTCAGCTCGGCCATCACCGCCTCGGGGGTGATGGCATCGGACGCCATCTCGCGCAGGATCCGTCCATTGCGGTACAGGGCGAGGCGGTGGGAGAGGTTCATCACCTCCGGCAAGTCGGAGGAAATCAGCAGCACGGCCATGCCGGCCTGAATGGCGCGCCCGATGAGGGCGAACATCTCCTCGCGCGCCCCGACATCCACACCCCGGGTGGGTTCGTCGAGGATGAGCACCTTGGGCGGATGCTCCATCCACTTGGCGATGACCACCTTTTGCTGGTTGCCGCCGGAGAGTCCGCGGACGGGTTGTTCCGCGCCCGTGCACCGGATGCCAAAGCCGGCGATGCCGCGTTCCACGATGGCATCCCGGCGGGCGGTTTGGACGTGGCATCCGCGATGCCATTCCGGCGCCCAGGGGAGGGCCAGGTTGAATCCCACCGAGCCGGTGAGCACCAAGCCCGCCCGCTTGCGGTCCTCGGGGACCAGCGCGATGCCGGCGGCCAGGGCGTCCCCGGGGCTGGTGATCCGCACCGGCCGTCCTTCGAGCCGGACCTCCCCCTGGCGGGCCGGGCGCAGTCCGAAGAGGGTCTCCGCCAGTTCGGTGCGCCCCGCGCCGACGAGTCCCGCCAGTCCCAGCACCTCGCCGTACCGGAGTTCGAAGCTCACATCCCTCACGCGATCGTTGACGAGGTGCGTGACGCTCAGCGCCACCGCGCCGGGACGGTGCGGGGGGCGCGGGTAATGCTCGCGCAGTTCACGGCCGACCATCCAGCGGATCAGTTCAGGCGCGCTCAACTGCGCGGCGTCCTGGGTGCCGATGGACCGGCCGTCGCGCAGGACGGTGATGCGGTCCGCCAGCCGCTGGATTTCCTCAAGCCGGTGGGAGATGTAGATGATGCCGACGCCCTGTTGCCGGAGCCGCCGCAGGGTGTCGAAAAGCAGGGCGGTTTCCGCTTCGGACAGCGAGGCCGTGGGTTCATCAAGCACCAGGATACGGGCCTCGGTGGACAGCGCCCGGGCGATCTCCACCAGTTGCTGCTGCGCCACACTCAACGAGCCCACGCGGACTCGCACGTCACCGATCACTCCCAGACCCAGCCGGTCCCGCAGCGCCTCGGCGGCGGCGGTCATCGCACCCCGCTGCAGCAGTCCCCAGCGCCGGGGTTCGCGTCCCAGAAAGAGGTTCTCGGCCACCGACAGGTTGGGGGCGAGGGTCAGTTCCTGGTGGATGAGCCGGATGCCCAGCCGGTCCGCATCCGCCACGCCGCGGATCTCCACCGGGATGCCGTCGAGCCGGAGTTCCCCGGCGTCCGGACGATGGATGCCTCCCAGGATCTTGATCAGGGTGGACTTGCCGGCGCCGTTCTCCCCGAGCAGGGCATGGACCTCGCCCGCCCGCAGTTCCAGGTGCACCTCCTGCAGCGCCATCGTGGCGCCGAAGCGCTTGGAGATGCCGTGCAGTTCCAGCAGGGATGGGCCGCCGGCAGCCATGAGTCAGGGGGTGCCGGAGAACTCCGCCGCATTTTCCCGCCGCACCAGCTTCACCGGAACCTTGATGTCCTTGTCCACCGGCTTGCCAGCCAGGTGATCATACGCCTTCTCGGCGGCGATCCGTCCGATCTGCTTTGGGAACTGGGCCGAGGTGCTGTGCAGTTTCCCAGCCAGGATGGCGCGGGCGCCCTCCTGGGAACCGTCCACGGTGACCACGGTCACCTGGCCCGCCTTGCCGGCCGATTCGATTGCTGAAATGCAGCCGATGGCGCCGGGATCATTGATGGGAAACACGGCGTCCAGCTCCGGGAAGCGTCCGAGCAGGTCCCGCATCACCGGCCGGGCGGCCTCCGTGGTGCCCTTGGCATCCTGGGTGTCGAGCAGCTTCATCCCGGGGTGGCGGGCCATCTCCGCCTTGAAGCCATCCACACGGTCAATGCAGGCCTTGTTCACCGAGTAGTGGAGGATGGCCACCCGGGCATTCGGCTTCAGTGCGGCCAGGGCTTCGCAGGCGAGACGGCCGGCTTCCACGTTGTCGCTGGCGACCTGGCAGAGCACCAGCTCCGGATCGCTGACCGGGGCGTCCACCACGATCACCGGCACGCCGAGACGACGGGCATCCAGGAGCGTTCCCTTGACCCCCTCCCAGTTGACGGGATTGAGGAAGAGGGCTGCCGGCTTCTGCTGCAGCACGTCGGCCACATCTCCCTTCTGCTTGAGACTGTTGAACTGGGCATCCAGCGTCACCAGCCGGTCCCCCCGGGATTCCACTGCCTTGCGGATGCCCTCATTCAGCTCGACGAAGAACGGATTGTTCAGCGTCTGAAACGAGACCGCGAACAGCTTGCCCTTGGCGGGCGCGGCGGTGTCGGCGGGGCGTCCGCATCCCGACAGGAGCAACATCGCGAACACCGGGGCGAAGGCGGCGGCGAGGAGGGGGGGGAACTTCATGGAATCCGGTGAGCGGCTGCAAGGCTATGGAGGGTGGCGGGAGAGTTCCAGCGGGAACCGGCGGGGCCGGGCAAGCGGATGCAGAAAAGACAACGGCGGACTCCGACGGCCCAAGGCCGCGGCGTCCGCCGTTTCCGGATGCGGGGAACCGTTACTTCTGATGCGCGAGGGCGATGGCCTCGGCGAGGCGGTCCGCCCAGCGGTTGATGATTTCCCGCCCGCGCTCGTTGTCCCACCAGGATCCGACCTGCTCCGGGGCGAGCTCGGTCTTCATGACC
>JAFLEG010000090.1:0-3635 GCA_017302195.1 Verrucomicrobiota bacterium | reverse complement strand
GGCGGAGGCGGCATCCACCACCGAACCCTCGACGGTGAGCCCAAGCTGGTTGCCGGACTTGTACACGTCGGTGATCGCCACGCGGATCTGGGCCACGTCGCCATAGCCGCCGGTCACCACGGAATATCCCTTGGCCTCCAGGCTCTTGGTGATGGCGGCACGCAGGTAGGCGGCGGCGCGCTCCTTCTGGTCCGCCGTGATGGGCTTGCCGTCATACTGCGTGGCGAGGATCTGCGGCGGGGTGATCTCAAACTTGCGGTACTGCGCCAGGCGGTTGGTGTTCACATACCGCCAGGTGGTGGCGTCCACCGGCTTGAGGTTGTCGTAATTGTAGAGGAATCCCGAACGCTTCAGCGTATGGGGCGTGCCGGCGCATCCGGCGGCGAGCAGGAGGCCCGCGAGGGTCAGGAGGGTGGTCAATCCGCCGGCGAGGCGGCCGTTGGTCATGTTCATAGGTAGTGGATGCTGGAGACCGGAGGGCTCTGCCCTTCGCGTCCCGGACGAGGAGCATGGCCACGCAGCGGCCCCGGTGTCACGCCTTTCGCCGTCTTGCCACGGACGCACCGGCTGGCAGTCTCTGCCGCCATGCAACAATGGCCTGTGACGCTGGCACTCTGGGTGGCCTTGGGGATGGCGCTCCCCCTGCCGGGCTCCGGCGTGTCCGCAGCCCCGGCGGGCGCCGCCCCGCTGGTCCCGAGGTTCTCCACCAACTACCTCGACCGGGGGGTGAGTCCTGCGGTGGATTTCTACCGGTTTGCCTGCGGACGCTGGCAGCAGGAGAATCCGGTCCCTGCGGACAAGGCGCGCTGGTCGGGATTCGACGAGCTTCAGGAACGCAATTTCCATCTGGTGCGCGCGCTGCTGGAGGAGTCCGCGGCGGACGCCGCCGCTCCTGCCCGGTCGCCGGCGCGGCTGATCGGCGATTTTTACCGGTCGGTGATGGACACCAACCGGCTGGAGTCGCTGGGACTGAAGCCCCTGGACGGCGACCTGAATGACATCAGCGGCGTCAGCTCCGCCGAGGCTGGATTCCGGCTGGTGGCCCGCTGGCATCTCCGGGGCCTGAACGTGCTGTTCGAGGGCGCAGTGGCTCCGGATCCCAAGGACAGCTCGGTCTATGCGCTCCTCCTGTGGCAGGGCGGGCTGGGTCTTCCGGACCGTGACTATTACCTGGAGGACGGATTCAAGACCCAGCGCGAGCAGTACCGTCAGCACCTGGCGTCCATGCTGGCCCTGCTGGGCGAGTCTCCGGAGGACGCCCGAGCCTCGGCGGAGCAGGTGCTGGCCCTGGAGACCGAAATGGCGAAGGCCAGCCGCACGCGCACCGAGTTGCGCGATGACGAAAAGAACTATCACAGGAAAACGCCGGCGGAACTGGCGGCGCTGACCCCTTCCATCCCCTGGGCCGCCTATCTGGATGCACTCGCCATCCCCGTGCCGTCCTATGTCATCGTGGGCCAGCCGGAATTCCTGGAGGCGCTGGACCGGCTGGTGCGGGAGACGTCTCCGGATGCCTGGCTGGCCTATCTGCGATGGCACCTGCTGCGCAACAGCGCGGCCTATCTGAACGCCGCCGCGGAAGAGCCGAACTTTGCCTTCTACGGCACCGCCCTGCGCGGCCAACCCCAGCCCGAGCCCCGGTGGCAGCGGGCGGCCAAGGTGCTCGACGGCGCCCTGGGGGAGGCGCTGGGGCGGCTGTACGTGGAACGGCATTTTCCGTCCGCGGCCCGCGCGCGCATGAACGAGCTGGTGGAGAATCTCAAGGAGGTGTTCCGCGACCGCCTGGCCCGGGTGGAGTGGATGGGCGAGGCCACCCGCCAGCAGGCATTGAAGAAGTTCGCCCGCTTCTCCACCAAGATTGGGCATCCCGAGCGGTTCCGGGACTATTCCTCGCTGGAGATCCGGCCCGACGACTACCTGGGCAATGTCCGGCGTGCGTCGGAGTTCGAGGTGCGCCGGCAGTTGGCGCGCATTGGCAGGCCGGTGGACCGGTCGGAGTGGGGCATGACCCCGCAGACCGTGAACGCCTATTTCAACCCGGCCTACAACGAGATCGTGTTCCCCGCCGGCATCCTGCAGCCGCCGTTCTTTGATCCCGAGATGGACGATGCCGTGAACTACGGCGCCATCGGGGTGGTGATCGGCCACGAGATCACGCATGGCTACGATGACCAGGGCCGGAAGTACGATGCCGACGGCAACCTGCGCGACTGGTGGACCGCCGAGGACACCCGTGAGTTCGAGGCGCGGGCGGACAAGGTGGTGGCGCAGTTCGGACGCTACGAGGCGCTGCCCGGGCAGTTCGTCAACGGCCGGCTCACCCTGGGAGAGAATATCGCCGATCTGGGAGGGATGGACATTGCCTTCGAGGCGCTGCAGCGCACCTGGAAGCGGCATCCGGAGCGCCGGGTTGCCCGCGACGGGTTCACCCCGGAGCAGCGGTTCTTCCTCAGCCTGTCCCAGCTCTGGCGGGTCAACTGGCGGGAGCCGGAACTGCGCCGGCGCCTGGTGGTGGACCCCCACTCGCCCGGACAGTTCCGCGGGATCGGATCGCACGTCAACTCACCGGCCTGGTATGAGGCCTGGTCCATCGGCGACACGTCGCCGCTCTACCGTCCGCCGGCCGAGCGGGTGAAGATCTGGTAGCAGGAGCACCCCTGTTGGTAATGGAACCCAGGGGGGGCGAGGCGCTGCCGAGCCGTGCGCACAAACGCTCATCGCTCGTCCTTCCCCACCGAAATCTGGGGCGTCTCCTGACTTGCGCGAGCCCCCCCGGCATCCGCTCAATGCGCGGCGTCGCATGGAATCCGGAAGTCGAACCCCGCCATGGCACCGGTGGCTGGATGCCGCATCCGGGGCGATCCTGCTGCTGCTGACCGCCTCCTTCCCCTGGTTGTTCGCGGGCACGGTTCCCTGGAGCCGGTGGGTGCTCTGCGCCGCGGGCGGCCTGCTGGGACTCCTGCTGGGCGCCAAACATCTCATCCGCCTCCGACAGGGCTACGCGCCCTACCGGTGGCTGCAGCCCTCAGGGCAGGGGCGATGGGCGGTGCGCGGGTTGGCGGTGCTCACCGTGATCTATCTCGACTACCTGCTGCTGAGCTGGATCAACGCACGGGCTGCCCTGCAGTTCGGGCTGCGCGGGGTGGAGATCCTTTACCAGCCGCGCGGCAGTTTGTCGCTGCTGCCCACCACCTATGATGCCCCGGCCACCCTCCGGGCGGCGTGCGTCACGGCCGCACTGGCGCTGGTCTTCTGGTCGGCCCGCGATTGGCTGCTGGGCCGTTCGCGGCGGGAACGGCACGCGGGGGACGCGGTCTATTTTCCTCCGGCGCGGATGCGGAGCCTGCTGTGGACCCTCTGCGGGAGCAGTGCCGTGCTGGCGGTCGTCAGCATCGCCCAGCGTCTGGACGGCACCGACCAACTGCTCTGGGCACTGCGGGTCCCCCAGTGGAATCAGGTGCGTCCCGTGGTTCCGAGCGCCGGCGTCCATGTCTGGGGACCGTTCCCGTCCCGGGCCGCGGGAGCGGCCTACTTCAATCTCGTCTGGCCGGTGGCCCTGGGCTTCTGGTGGAGCCTGCGTCTGTCGTCCCTGCGCCGCTCCGGAAAGAACCGGCGCCTGGGCGATGACGCCTCGG
>JAFLEG010000009.1 GCA_017302195.1 Verrucomicrobiota bacterium | reverse complement strand
GGAAATACCCCGGCGGCGCTGGGGGTCTCAGGCGTGCCTTCAGCGAGTCGCAGGATGGTATGTCCTCAAGCGAACGGCTCGTTGAAAACTCGCCCCATCCCCTGTCGGGAGGGCGGCGTCAGCGGGCGACGGCGCCCAGTTCGGAGGCGTCGCGGGCCGGCCGCTCATCGGCGGGATGGAGGGTCTTGAGAAAGGCCACCAGCGCGGTGGCTTCGGGCGGACTCAGGTTCTTGCCGTAGGCCGGCATGTTGCCGCCGCCCTGGAGGATTTGTCGGAACAACTGATCCCCGGTGAGCCGCGTGGCCACGGTGTCGAGTTCCGGTCCGCGGCGGCCGCCCTCGCCGCCCAGTGCGTGGCAGTTGCGGCACTGCTTGGCCTGGAGGACCACGGCGCCCTGCAGCTCCACCGGGCTGCGTCCTGTGAGAAAGGCATCGGGCACCGGGGTGCTGCTCCAGGCGTTCATGTCGGGAGACCACGGCGCGTGGATTCCCAACTGGGTGAGCGCGCTCAGGGTGACGACCGTCAGCGCCACCAGGAGCACCGCCACCGGACGCCGTCGCCAGCTCTTTTCGCCGGTTCCGGAGAGAAAGGGCAGGGCGATGAGCAGTCCAATGCCCACGGCTGGACCCACCAGCAGGAGAAAGGTCTCCATGTTGGGGGGCAGCAGGGCCAGCGCGGCGTACAGCCACAGGAAGAAGAAATCCGGAGCGGGCACCGTCTGCACCACCGTGGGATCCGGGGCGCCGTTGGGTCCGAAGGGGCCGAAGACCGCGGCACAGGCCGCCACCGCAAAGAGCACGACGCCGGAGAACACCAGGTCCTTGCGGAAGGCGTCGGGTACGAAGGGCACCCCGTCCTTGTGGGTCAGTTCGTGATACTCCTTCAGGTAGGTCTCGCGGCGGACCACGCGGCCCGGGGTGGGCCATTCGTTGACGCCCAGCTTCAACACCATGAGCAGGTGGAGTCCGACAAAGCCGATCAGGGCGCCGGGGATGATGAAGACGTGGATGGCGAAGAACCGCGAGAGAGTCTCCCCCGCGATGATGGGTCCACCGAGCATGAGCTGCACCAGCGGCGCCCCGATGAGCGGCACGCGGCCGGCGATGGAGGCCCCGATGCCCAGGCCCCAGTAGGAATCCTGGTCGAAGCGCAGCACCTGTCCGGTGAACGCCATGCCCAGGGTCATCAGCAGCAGGATCACCCCGACAATCCAGGTGAGTTCGCGCGGGTACTTGAACGCGCCGAAAAGAAACACCTGGATCATGTGCACCAGCACCATGGCCACCATGAAGTTGGACCCCCATCCATGCAGGGCGCGCAGGTACCATCCGAAAGTCTGCTGCTGATTGAGCACCTGCAGGCTGTTCCAGGCCTCGTCCGCCGACGGCACATAGACCATGGCCAGGCAGATGCCGGTGGCAAACTGGAGCATCAGCAGGGTGAGGCTGGCGCTGCCGAAGACGTAGGCCCAACTGGCGCTGCTGCGCGGGACCGGATGCGACATGGCCTCGCCAATGGGCTTGCCCAGTTGGAGGCGCAGGTCGAGCCAGGCGGCGATGGCGCGGATCAGGCGCATGAGCATCCCTTCGTGCCGCCGGCGGAGGCGACGCTGGGCGGCGAGGCCAGAGTCGGCATCTGTCCCGCCTTGATCCAGAGGCGCCCGCTCTCGAGCTTGTACTCGTACTCGAAGAGTCCGCGCGGCGGCGGACCCGAGGCGCGCGCGCCGTCGGCGTAGTACACGCCGCCGTGGCAGGGGCACATGAACAGCTCCGACTGGGGAAACCAGCGCACCGGACACCCGAGATGGGCGCAGTTGACGGCGAAGACCTGGAGTTGGTCGGCAGCGATCCGCCGCACCCAGCAGGCAATGTCGCCGGTGTCGCCATCCCAGGGACGCACCATCGGATTCCGGTACGTCGCCAGCCGGGTCTCGCCCACCGGATACTGATTCAGGTCACCCAGCGACACCCAGTCCAGGTCGGCACGGCGCTGTTTGCGGCTGGCGGGGGCCAGCAGGTAGCCCACCACGGGAATGGCGATCAGGGCGCCGGCGAGGGCATTGAGGGCGATCCCAATTGGCATGAGCCAATGGCGTCGGGAGACCTTGCGGGACGATGGGGCGGGACCCGGAGGAGGGGTGCTGGGGGAAGACGGCATGGCGGCTCCTTCAGTTTCGGGTTTCGGAGGACGACGCGTAGGGTTGTCCGGACTGCGCCGGTCGCTTGGAAATCAGCCAGGCCACCACGTCGGACACCTGTGCGGGGGACATGGGTTCCCCGGGAAGGCAGTTGCGCCAGTCCGGATGTCCCCGTTCGGGACGCCCGGCAATCACCGTGGTGCGCAGTCCCTGGTTGCTGATCAGGGCCAGATAGGACCCGTCCACGATGGAACCCATTTTGCCGCCCCCCGTGCCGTCCGCTCCGTGACAACGGGCGCAGAATTTGGCGAAGACCGCCTCGCCGCGGCGGGCCTCCCCCGGGGCATTGGTGGGTGCGGCATAGGGCGGTGGCTTGGCGGATCCCGCCGCGTTGGGCTTGGACCAGTTGGCGCGCAGGCCACGCACGAGAATGTCCACCTGGGCATCGGTCAGGAAGCCGCCGGCACTCCGGGCGAAGGCCGGCATGAGCGAATGCGGCACGCCCTGGGCAATCACCCGGCGGAGCGTGGCGTCGTCCACAAGGGCCTGATAGACGGGATTGGACAGCGAAAGGGCGGCGTTGCCCTGTCCGTGCGAGCCGTGGCAGCCGGCGCAGTTCTCGCGGTACAGGGCGACAAAGTTGGTGACCTGCTGGGGCTCCAGCGGCACCTGCGATGGCGTCGGCTGGCCCGGGAGGCGTCCGCAGCCCGCAGTCACGACAAGGCCCAGCAGCAGGCAGGACAGGGAAACGATCCTCATGGCTGCGGCCCTCCCTTCGGCGGCCCGGGCCTGGATTCCAGGTTCGCCTCGATGCCCGCCCGCAGGGCGAAGGGGACATGCTGCAGGGTAGCGATGCGCTCGCGCCGGGCGACCACGAAGCCGGCGACCATGCCAAAGGCCACCTGGGCGGCGAAGAACCAGAACCAGTCAATGCGCGCCTGCAGCGCGGGGTTGATGACTCCCAGGCTGGAGTGGAGCAGGCCGGTCCAAAACAGGGGCGCCATCACCCCGCCCAGGAGCACCGGACGCCGTGGAAACATGGGCAGGGTGATGCCGTAGAGCAGGCCGACAAGGGCCGATCCGATGCCGTGGATGATCAGCGCCAGCACCAGCCCCGAAGGTTGAAAGGCGCGGAGCTGCTCGTCGGACATCTGCGACAGGCTGGCGGATCCGGAGGCCGCCAGGAGGTTGATCGGGTACCACACGCTCCGCTGCACCACCACGCCGTAAAGAATTGCGAGCACGGCCATGGCCACGCCGCCGACCAGACCGCCGCGCAATCCGGCCGAGTACGGGTGCCGCTGCAGGGGGAAGCGTCCGCGGTGTCCCTGTTCGCCCACCTCCAGGTGGCGGACGCCGGCGGCGGCGACGGCGACCGGCGCGGGCATCGGTTCCAGGGGCACCTCCGCCTCGGCCTCCTCGGGCAGCACCTCGCGGAACCACCCGACCAGTCCCGACACCAGGCAGATTCCGCCCAGCGCGCTCACCATCCAATGGGTCAGCAGTCCGGCAAATCCGAGCGAGAATCCAAAGGCCGCCACCAGCGGCCACCCGCCGGAGGTGGGCACCTGGATCGTCCCGCGTTCGGCGTTGGAAGTAGCCTCGTTCATTCAATGCGCTCCGTTCAGCGGCCAATCACATACACCACGGTGAAGACCACGATCCAGACCACGTCCACGAAATGCCAGTACCACGCCATCACCTCCAGGCGCGGGGCGTGCGTGCGGCGGACCAGTCCTGCCAGGGTCAGGGCCGCCACGATGCCCAGCATGAGCAGGCCCACGATGACATGGCAGCCGTGGAGCCCGACCAGGGAGTAGAAGGTGGTGCCGAATAGGTTGGTTTGGATCGTGAGCCCGTGCTTCACGATGAGCGTCTGCCACTCCAGGGCGGTGCCCGCCAGGAACCATCCGCCCAGCGCGATGGTGGACATCCACAGACCGAAGAACGCCTGCATCGCCCCGCGATCCAGGGCCCGCACCGCCAGGGTGATGGTCACGCTGCTGGATAGCAGACAAATGCTGTTCAGGATGGGGAGTTCCAGCACCTCCCCCGGCTTCGGACCGGAGACGTCGCGTCCGAGGTAGAACAGATACGCGACCACGAAGATGATGAAGATGGCGCTCTCGGCGAGGATGAGGCAGACCATGCCCACCTTGCCCTTGGAGGGAGGCGTCCAGGCGGCATCCGCCGGGGCGTCCGGCGGCGGCGTGGCAAGGGTGGCGGGATTACTCATACTTCCAGTCCGGATCGGTCGGGTGCTTGAGGTCCCAGAGCGGACGCCGGCTGCGCACCACCGGGGGTTCGGCAAAGTTGTACTCCGGCGGCGGCGAACTCGTCGCCCACTCCAGGGTCCAGGCATCCCAGGGATCCGGTCCCGCGGGCACGCCCTTGAACAACGACCGCACCAGGTTGACCACGAAGCACATCACCCCCACGCCCTGGAAGGCCACGCCCACCGTGCAGATCAGGTTCAGCAGATCCCATCCGCGACCGGCCTCGTAGGTGTAAATGCGCCGCGGCATGCCCAGCAGTCCGGGCAGGTGCATGGTGTCGAAGGTCATGTGGAACCCGATGAGGAAGATCCAGAAGTGCCATTTGCCGAGCGTCTCGCTCATGCGGCGTCCGGTGGCCTTGGGAAACCAGTAATAGACCGCGCCAAAGATGGTGAACAGCAGGGCCCCCACGAGGACGAAGTGGAAGTGCGCCACCACGAAGTAGGAATCACTGAGCTGCCAGTCGAAGGGCACGACCGCCAGCATGATGCCGGTCAGGCCAGCGATCAGGAACTGGAACAGGAACGCGATGCAGAAGAGCATGGGCGTTTCCAGACGGATCTTCCCGCCCCACATGGTGCCGATCCAGTTGAAGATCTTGATGCCGGTGGGCACGCCGACCAGCATGGTGGAGATGGCGAAGAAGGTGTTGCCGACGGCGGTCATGCCCACGGTGAACATGTGGTGCGCCCAGACGCCAAAGCTCACAAAGGCAATGGCCACCGTGGCCCCGACCATGACCGGGTAGCCGAAGATCGCCTTGCGCGAGAACACCGGGATGATTTCCGACGCAAAGGCAAATCCCGGCAGTATGAGCACGTACACCTCGGGGTGTCCGAAGATCCAGAAGAAGTGCTGCCACAGCACCGCCGAGCCGCCGGCCTGGGTGTCGAAGAAGTGCGCGCCCAGGAAGCGGTCGAGCAGCAGCATGATCTGCGCGGCGGTCAGCGGACTGATCACCAGCAGCACCATCCCGCACATCACCAGGTTGAGCCACACCAGCAGCGGCATGCGGCCCAGGGTCATGCCGCGACAGCGCATGCACAGGATGGTGGTGACGATGTTGGCGGCCGTCGCGATGCTGCCGAAGCCGCCGACCAGGATGCCCAGGATCCAGTAGTCGGTGCTGTGGCCGCGCGAGAATGCCTTGGCGGTCAGGGGCGAATAGGCGAACCAGCCGACATCCGGCGCGCTGCCCGCACCGGTCATGCCCATGCCGCCGATGAGGCTGAAGTAGAGCAGGAGGCCCCCGAAGGCGCTCAGCCAGAATCCGAAGGCGTTGAGCCGGGGAAAGGCCAGGTCCCGCGCCCCGATCATCAGCGGGACGAGATAGTTGGCGAAGCCGAAGAGGATCGGCATGCCCACCAGGAACACCATGGTGGTTCCATGCAGGGTGAACAGTTGGTTGAAGACCTGCGGGGAGAGGAAGGTGTTGTTCGGGTACGCCAGTTGCAGCCGCATCAGCGTGGCCTCAAGTCCCGCCACCACGAAGAAGACCAGGCCGTACAGGATGTACATCAGGCCCAGTTTCTTGTGATCCACGGTGATCACCCAGCCATGGACCACCTCCAGCCAGGTCTGGCCGCGGTCCGCGGATTCCGCGGAGGGCACGGTGGCGAGGGTGGAGGTCGGCGTCTTCATCGCAGGGTCACCAGATAGTCCACTAACTGGTTGAGTTCGGCATCCGAAAGGTTCATGGCCGGCATCAACACGCCGGGCTTGAAGCGGTCGGGACGCCGGATCCATTCCTTGAGCGTCTCGCGCGAATTGGCCACCGCTCCGGCCCCGAGCGTGTCGCGGCTCATGAGATGGGTGAGGTCCGGACCGAACCGCCCGTCGGCGATGGTGCCGTCCAGGGCATGGCAGTTGATGCAGGCGGTCTGTTCGAAGACCCGGCGGCCCGGCGCGACGGGGTCTGGTACCGGCCCGGGTGCGGACTTCTGCGATGCCACCCAGCGTGCGAAGTCCTCCGGCGTGTGCACCACCACGCGCAGCAGCATCTTGGCATGCTGCGTACCGCAGTACTCGGCACACTGGCCCAGGAAGAGCCCGGTCCGGCGGGGCTCGATCCACAGCCGGTTCTGGCGTCCGGGTACCAGGTCGGTCTTTCCGGCCAGGCGCGGCACCCAGAAACTGTGGATGACGTCCGCGGACCTCAGGTCCAGGTGCGTCGGCCGTCGCTCCTTTGGATCGCTCACCGGCACGTGCAGTTCGTTGGCGGTGACGACGCCCAGCTTGGGATAGCGGATTTCCCACCACCATTGGTGCCCGATCACCTCGACCTCCACGGCGGACGGCGGCATGGGGGCATTTTGGAGTTCCTGGATCACCCGGGCCGTGGCCAGCGAGAGCACCACCACGATCAGCAGCGGCACCACGGTCCAGGCCATCTCCACCGGGTTGCTGCCATAAATCTGCGGCGGTTCACGGCCGTCGTCGCCGGGACGCCGCCGGAATCGCCAGGTCGCGTAGGCGATCAGGCCGAAGACCACCAGAAAGATCCCGGCGGTGACCGCCAGGACGAAGAGGGACAGTTGATGGATGGTTTCCGCCGGGACCGATTCCGGCTGGAAAATGCTGGGAATGAGCGCCGGATCGGGGGCGGCGGCGAGGAGCGATACGCCGCCTTGCACGCGGCGTATCCACGACGGCGAACCCGATCCGGAGATCGGTCGGCTGCGGGAGTTGGCGGTCGAAGCGGCGGGCATGGTTTCGACGGACACCAGTCACGCAGCAGCGATGCCGCGATTCAATCCAAATCCCTGCCATCGCCGGATATGGGTAACCCAGGAAGGCGGCTTCCCCGGGGTTCTCGAGCCGGAAGCGGCAAGGACGGAGGTCGTTGCCTCTGGCTTCTCCCTGTTTGTGCGGGCGATCGCCGGGTGGCGAACGTATCGTCACAATTCGAGACGGCGGAAACGATGATCAAGGACACGCTCCACCGAGCCTCGGACGCCTCCGGGAAGCGCGGCCATCCGCCGGGTCTGTGGACCCTCGCCCGTCTTCGTCCCGAGCCGCCCGGGGGACCCCTTCCAAGCGCAAGCGCCTGCGGAGCCGCCGAATCGGTTGAGGCATCAACTGCCCTTGGCAAACTCGTTGAACGGCGGATCCGATTCCACGGGCACCAGGGTCTTCATCTGGGCGAGATTTCGCGCGTTCAACGCCTTCATCGGACCCCAGAAAAAGCTGCCGGCGGCCGGAAAGGCGGCGGGGTTGGTGATCTCAAGTCCGATGTCCAGCGGGTCCGCCCCGGCAGTCATCATGTCATCCGGATCAAACTCGGACGAGTGGCCGCTGATGTTGAACGCCCGGCGCAGGATGGTGTGGCTGACCTCGTGAGCGATGGTGAAGCCGAATGCCCGGGCGAAGATCTCCTGCCACAGCGGCATCAGACCGGCGCGTGTGGCTTCCGGGACGGTCGGCGCGAACACGATGTCGAGCAACGGCTGGATCGCGACCCCCAACCGGGAACGGGAATCCGGGCGCGCCTGACGCCCCGGCGCCTGGAAATCCAACAGCCGCCCCATGGTGATCCAAGCCCCGTCCCGATAGTCGCCGTCCACGCCATTAATGGTCGCCCCTCCCAATTGGTCATTCGTTCCGACAAACCCCCCAATGTTGACGGTGGAAAGCTTGCCGGCGGGGAGTTGGGCGGGCGGCTGTTCGTCCATCATTCTCCACGCCAGGCGCACGTTGAGTCCGCGAAGCAGTTCGGAGACCGCCGCGCGTGCCCGGCGGTAGATGGGCACGCGCTGGTCCAGGAGGCGGGCGTAGGTGAGGACTGATGCGAACTGGTCGGGGTTGTTCACGCCTGGAGGCACCAGGTCGTTGTTCACCCCGACAGTCGGCGCCTCGACGACCTCGTAGTAGCGGGGCACCGAAAGCGGGATGCGTTGGTAGTCCACCACGGCATTGGCGGCGTCCCGGACCTCGAAGATCACCTCAGCCCGTCCTGGCACGATGGCCCGGACGGTCACCGTTTCCGAGGTTTCGCCGAGGAGTTCGATGCGTCCCGGACTCGCGTTGATCCAGTGGGAGGAGGCCCGGCGAGCCGCGGCGGCCGGGCGCAGGGCCGCAAGCAGCAGGGTGGTGCCGGAGAGGGACTCTTCGGACCTGCCAAAGGTCAGCCGATTGGCCGGGTTCACCGAAACGACATCCACCAGGGAGGTGTCACGGGTCGAGGCGGGACCCGTCAAGGTGATGTCGCCGTCCTTTCCCACCTGGACCGAGGTCACGCCGCCGGGGAACTTCTCGGCAAGATCCTTCGCCTGGGCGGCCGGCGATCCGGGTCCGGCCTCGAGATCCCGCCGAACCACCTCAGCGCGCAGCCGCTGTCCCTCCGCGGCGCTCAAATCACCGCGCTGGACCGCTTCGTCAATGGCGGCAAGGTCCTGCCGCATGCGGGCGGTGCGCTGGGGTCGGGTTTCAGGATTCATGGCATCCCGCTGTTCCGGCGTGATGGCGCCGCTCGCTTCGGCCTGGTTGTTGGCCTTCACCCGCGCCAATTCAGGGGAATCCCCGGAGTCCAGCAGCACCTTCTCGAAGAGGTCGGCGTTCAGCTTGCCGTCCTTGAACAGCGCGGCGGCGGTCGCCAGCCGCTTCTCCTTGGCCTGCGCCTCCAGTCGCGTCCGATTCCAGTCCACGCCCAGGGTGGCGAAGGACTGGGCCGAGCTCAGGGATTGCTGCAGTCCGGCGAGGGCGTTGCCCTGGTTCTGGCTCAGGCCGGTGATGTCGCGGAAGGCGTCGGCCTTGCCCAGTTGTTCGAGCAGCGCACCGGTTCCCGACGGATCGGGCGCGGCCGGCGCGTTCTGGATGTTGACCACCGGACTGGCCAGGGGCGCGGGCTGCAGATTGCCTGGGTCTGTGCGCCGGCTTTCCGTCCCGATGGGATTGATGGCGGTCGGGCTGTCCGGAATCGGTGACTGCTCCCAGCGCCAGAAGCGCTTTTCGTCAATGGTTTCGCAACTGTTGCACGCCCCCATCATGGACTCGGCAAACACGCCCTTGGTGGGAACGCTCAGGCGGATGGGTTCCCCCTGCTGCGGTTGGTAATAGTCCAGGAGGGTCCGCGGGCGGCTTCCGTCGGCAGGCGGCGGGGTGGCGAAGCGAAACTCCGGATTGAGGTTCAGGCCTGGCACCACCGGCAGAACCAGGGAATTGCCCACCACCGTCAGGAGCTTGTTCTCCACCACGGACGCCACGCTTCGCCACTCCAGGGGCGCCGTTTCGTCTTCCCGGGGCATGCTGATCTGGATGCCGTCGAGCAGCATGAACCGCCGCTCTGGGGACATCCGGGTGAAGATCATGGTGTGGTAGTATTCGAGATTCGCATTGAGGTGATGCAACAGGCGGTTGGCCAGATCCAGGTCGTCGTTCCTGGGATTCCGCATCTCCTCCCGGGACAGGGGGGTGGCGATCAGGACGGAGTCCCCGACCGCCAAATCGTCATTCAGGGTGCGATGGTTGAAGAGGGCGCCGGCATAATGGTCGGACCGGTAGCTCATGCCCCCGGACCGGACCGTGATGGCGGTGAAGGCGGGCAGGGGCAGATCGCCGGGCAACGCCAGCTTGAGATACTGGATCGCCATGCGCGCATGCGAGATCGGGGGCAGCACCCGCAGGGTGACTTCCAGCGGCGCCCCCGCGCGATGCTCCCCGGCCAGGGTGGCATCCAGGCCCAGCGGAGCCGATTCGCCTCCCTCCAGCCCAACCACCCGCAGTTCCAGCGCGTCCACGATGGCCCTGGCGATCAGGGTGCCCAGGCGTCGCTGGAACTCGGAATCCCGGGCCGTGCTGTCCTTGAGATGACGGTTGAAGAATTCCGCCGGATCCATCCCGAGCAGCGGCATCATCCATTCCCACTGGGTCGCATCGAATTCAAGCGTGGCCTCGCCTCCTTCGGGCGGCGTCACGAGCCGGTCGGCCGGACGGGCAAACCGAAAGGCCACCTTCAGATATCCTGACAGCGCGCGGACCGGTTCGGCGGCCACGGTGGTTGCCGGCAGGTGGCTGTGCTCCCAGCGGTCCTCGACGCGGTCGAGCGCATCAAATGCGGGCCGGAGGGCGCGGTCCCGCAGGGTGGCAAGCAGCGGCTCCCGCCAGCGGCGCGCCTTGTCGAGGTCGAACGAGGCCAGGGGCAGCGGCACGAACAGACACTCCTGGACGTCCGCCAGACGGTGCAGAACCTTGAAGTGCCGGAGCACCTCGAAGTACTGGATGGTGATGGCGTGGCAGTGATTGTAGTTGGCCACCGTCTCCGTGGTGACCTGCAGGGCCTCGTTTTGCGAGACCGACTGGACCACCGTTGAACGCTGGCTCCGGGACGCGGAGGCTGACTGGACGGTGCGATCGGTCAGGGACTGGAGATTGCTGGCGGCGATGGACCGCATGGAATCCTGGGAGGCGCTGGACCAGGAGCGGCTGTAACCGCCCGCAGCCCCGAAGACGATGGGTCCGATCGCGCCTCCGATGCCTGCGGCACCCGAAGCCACGTGAGCCCGGGACGACGCGTCGAGCGATTCAGTGATCACCCCGCGGGTGATCTCGTGGATGTCCCGGTCCCGGCTCAGCAGGCTCTGGAGGCTTTCACGGTACTCGACCTGCTGGGAGTTGACCGCCTGTTCCCGGCGCTCGAAGTCCACGATGGCGACCTGCTTCTTCTGCCCGGGCGCGAGCGGCAGACTGTAGAGCAGGTCTCCGAGTGAATAGCCGTCGGCAACCCAGGTTTGCTTGAAATGCAGCACATGCCCGTAGGCGATGGAGGTCGCCATGTACTGCGTGGGCGTTTCGTCCCAATCCACCAGGTTCAGGGCGTTCAGGGGGCTGCGCCCGACCGCCGCCGCCAGGGATTTCTGGACCGTCGTCTTCTGGCGAACGGCACGATCCTTCTCGATTAACTGGGGCAGATTGGCTCGGCTGACGGATCCGTGCTGGTCCAGAAAGGCCTGCGCTACCGAACGGAGCACCTTGGTGGATCGAAGGTTGACGGTCGGGGCCGCAACCGCCGGCGCGGCGACACCCCCGCCCGACCGTCGCGGGGAGTTGGCGGCGCGCGTTGCCATCAGTGTAAAATCGCGGACTTCGAACACCAGGTCGTCCCGGACTCCTGGATCCCCCGACGGGGACGGCGGCACCAGGTCCCCCAGTTCGATCTCCGCAGGTTCCTCGACCGTGAACGCCTGAATCTCCGGATCGGTGGTTCGCACGATGGAGCAGTAGGAGAATTCCTCCAGCACCCGGTCCCGGGTGTGGAAGTCTCCCAGGGCCTGGCACCCGCAATCCGATTTCGACTCCGCATCGGCGGGCGCCAATTCGACCACGACCAGCACCGGCGACGGAAACGCCGGTTGACCCTCCGGACCCGGCGTCAGCGCGATGGCGTGACGCGGCGCACGGGTGGGCACGCCTACCACGGCAAACACCGACTCCAAAGGGCCTGCTGGCGGAATCAGCGAAAAATATCCCCCCGCCTCGGTGACCACCGATGCCAGCGGACGGCCTCCGGCAGCGCTCCCGGCGTCCCCGGCAAAGAACACCACCTGGATGTTGTCCAGAGATCGGGCGCCGTGGAGATCCAGCAGGCGGCCGTTGACGGGAGATCGGGCGGGCCCCGGGGATGGAGCCGAGGGTGGCAACGGGGCGTCGAATTCCAAGAGCAACACCTGCGGGTCGGTCCACAGATCCGCCACCAGTTCCCGGGTAAAGAGCAGGTGCCCCTCGGGCCCTCGCAGGCTCACCACCACGCCTCCCGCGGGCGGGGTCGGCCCCATCGAGACCAGCACGGTTCCGTCCAGGCGCACCTCTGCCTCGCGTTGATCGGGCAGGGATGTCAGGAGGTGAAATCCAGAATAACGCGTGATCACGTCGCGGCGATCCCGCAGTCGAAGGGTCTTGGTCATGGGCTGGGGCGGTGGCGGTGAAGGCGGGAGAGGCTCGCATGGACCTTCGCGGACCCGTCAAGTGCTTTGTCCCCGTGGGCCTTGGAAACCTGGAGAGTGCATGCGCCGCATTCCGACCTTGTGACTCCGAATGCCGGAACAAGGAACACGGTGGGGGTGACCGGGTCACTGATGCGGTTGCGTGATCCGCAAAGGCGCTGACATCCCCGCCGGGCCACGGTCTGTCGCCAAGGTCGCGCGGTGCTACTGCCGCATCTCCCAGAGATAGCCCACGCCGTGGAGGGTGTGGATCCAGCGGGGTGCGGCGGGGTCGGCCTCGAGTTTTTGGCGCAGGGCGGCGATGTGTTTGTCCACGGTGCGGGTGGTGGGGAAGGCGGTGCAGCCCCAGACCCGGTCGAGAAACTCCTCCCGGGTTACGACCCGTCCCGCATGGCGGAGCAGCAGGGCCAGGGCGTCGAATTCCTTGGGGGCCAGCGCCACCTCGGCGCCCTGGCGCACGACCCGCCGCGCGGCGAGGTCCACCTGGAGATCCCCGAAGCGAAATGTGGCCGGCGCGGATTCCGCCTCCTGATGCCGTCGCAGCAGGGCGCGCACCCGGGCCAGGAGTTCGTCGCGGCTGAAGGGCTTGACCAGGTAGTCGTCGGCGCCGAGGTCCAAACCGCGCACCCGGTCCTCCACGCGGCCGCGTGCCGTCAGCACCAGGATGGGGGTGCGGATCTTCAGGCGGCGCAGTTCCTGGCAGACGGCATAGCCGTCCAGCTTGGGCATCATGAGATCCAGCAGGATGAGGTCCGGCCTTTCCTCGGTCGCCCGGCGGAGTCCGGCCGCGCCATCCGGGGCGGTGAGCACGCGGTAGCCGCGGCGCTGCAGGCAGTCCGCGAGGATGGTCCGCATGGCGGACTCGTCCTCAACGACCAGGATGCGCTGCAGGGGTTCGGACACGACGGCAGGGGCGCTCATGGGTCAGGACAGCGGCAGGGTGACGGTGAATCGTGCGCCCCGTCCGGGCTCGCTGCGGACTTCCAGGGTGCCGTCGTGGGCGGACACCAGGCGGCGGGCGATGGTCAGACCGAGCCCGATGCCCGAGGTCTCGCGGCGCAGTTCCGTCCCGCGACGGAAGAATGGCTCAAAGATCCGCCGGTGATCCCCGGAGGGGATGCCCGGCCCATGGTCCGTCACCGAGATCGCGGCCATCGGACGTGGCTCCAACCGTGCCTCCAGGGAACACTCGATGTCCGAATGGGGCGGCGCATGCTTGAGGGCATTATCCACGAGGTTGCCCAGCACCTGCTGCAATGCCTGCGGGTCCACGCGAGCGTTGACCGGAGCGTCCGGGAGTTGGAGTCGCAGGCAGACATCGCGTTCCGTGGCGGCCGGCTGGAGGCTTTCGCTCGTGGCCTTGAGCACGTCGCGAAGGTCCACCGGAGACCGTTCCAGCGTCTGGGAATTTCGTTCCAGCCGGGCATGCCGCAGCACATTTTCGATGAGACGGCCCAGACGCCGCGCTTCCCGCAGGATCAGTCCGTGGTACTCGCTCCTCCGTGTCCGTTCGGACTCCGGCAGGTCGGTGAGCTCCTCGGCGATGAGGCGCACCGCCGCCAGCGGGGCGCGCAGTTCATGGGTGACGCTGGCCACGAAATCAGTCTGCAGCTCCGCAAGCTGCTGCTGCCGCCGGTAGGCCATCAGGATGGCGATGGACGCCATGCCGGTCAGGAGCACGGCCGCGCCGGCCAGCAGTGCGATGCGGCGGGAGCGTGCGGCGACGCTCTCGGCGAAGCGGTCCGGGTGGCTGAGATGGATTCGGACCTGCAGTTGATCTGGAGAATTGTCGGTGGCGCTGCCGACCACGGCGGGATCATCCGGTACCGCCAGGAGCGAGCGGTCACCGATGGCAACGGAGGCGGTCAGATAGGGCGGCATCCGGACGCTCTGAAGCGCCCGGTTTGCCGATCGGCGGAGGCAATCCAGATCGCGGAACACCCACCAGGTCCCATCGGCGGCCGGATGGCGGCTCAGCAGTCCGGGTTCCGGATCCTGCATCCAGAGAACATCCACCTCGGGTGGCGTGGTGCCCAGTGAGGCGAACACGCTGCGAATGCGGTCATGGTGCGCAGCCAGGTTTTTCCAGGCGTCCAGTGCCGACGCCTGGTCCGGACGCCACTCCTCCAGCAGATGCGTCGGCAGGCTGCGCCGCACCCAGGCCCAGTGGCCCAGCCAGTCCAGGGGGCCGGGCTCGTTGGGTCCGGGACGCGCCGCGGGATCAATGGATGCGACCTGCAGCCAGCCGCGCAGGGCGAGGAAGCGGAGGGGAAGTCCGGTCTCGGTCGGCCACTCTGAGGACGCCAGCGCGATGGACCTAAACAGATTGGCCGCCGGCCCGGTCTGCCCCGACTCCATCAGCGCTCGCGCTGTGTGCAGTCGCAGCACGCCCTCCGCGGGCGATCCGGCGCCGGCTTCCAGAGCCGTGCTCCAGGCCCGGACGCGGGCCTCCGGCGCAGCAGCACGGTCGCCTTGGACCGCAACGGCGTCCTGCCAGGAGGAAACCAGGGCCGCAGGGAGCGCGTTGCGATCCAGCCGCTGCGATGGCCGTGCTCCAGGAAGAGTGGATTCTGGAGGGTGGGTCCAGGTCCCGGAAACAAACCGCGCCAACGCACCGTCCTGTTCCCGCGCGAGACGCAGGCTGGGATCGGCGGCGGCGCCGGCCGGCCGCGCCTGGAAGGCCTCGACGTCGGCGCGGCTGGGGACCGGGATCTGGGTCAGCGCGGCGCGGATCGCTCCGACGGCCCCGGTGGCAAGGACCGCGGCATCCTCGCGCAGTGTCAGCCGAGCCATCGCCTGTTCCCGGCGCACCGCCTGTATGCCCAACCCGAGCACCAGCAGCACGGGCAGCGCACTGATGCCCGAGAGCATGAGGAACCTCCGGCGTTGGTGGATGGGGGAGGGCATGGTGCGTGGTTCAGTATCCGGGCGGGGCGGGCATCTGGCGAGCCGTGGGCTTGGGGAGTGCCTTGGGAAAGGATGAACGATGAGGGATGAAGGATGAAGTGAACACCGCGCCCTGGTAGGGCGAACCTCCCGGTGAGCCGTGCGCGCGTGGAGTCGCCACCACCTCAAATCGCCGTGACGCGCCCGCTCGGCGGGAGCCTTGCCCCACCCCCCTTCGGGTTCGAGCCACGTTCGAATCCAAATCCCGCGCCCATGGTTCTCCAGCCCGGGCACATACTGGGATATGCGGCCGGCATCTCTGGATCAGAACTTGGGCCTCGCCTTGTCAATTTCCACCTCCAACTCGTCCAACTCCGTCGTGAGGAGCTCTTCCGTGCGACGCATTCGGGGGAGATAGGTTTCTGAAAGATACTGGGCCAGCACCCGCTCGGATTTCTTCACACTCCGATCCAGGGCGTTTTCTTCGTCCTGCAGCCTTCGCCTTGCTTCCTCAACTTCCCCCGGTTGACCGGCTCCCGCATCCGGCTCACGGTCAGAGCGGGAGGTCACGAATCGGACCCAGTCCAACTGGGCCCGATCGGCGGCCTGGATCAGCATGAGGATCTGCGGATCCTCCACCAGCGAACTGGGCATCTGGTGCAGCGGGGCGCCCTCCAGCGCCCGGCGCTCCCGGCGGAGCTTTCGTAGTTGGGCGGCGATCTGGGCGGCTTCCGCGCGGAGAGTGGCGGCCTTGTCGGTACTGCCGCCGGTGATGTTGACCGAATACGGCGATGCCGAGACTGCGCTCGCGCCAATACTCCGCGAAGCCATGCCTCCCACGCCTCCAAAACTGGAGCCTCCCAATGACTGGGGTTGAGAGGACGCGACCAGCCCGGCCCCGTCACCTCCCCCGATGCCCCCGCCCGCACCTACCGCGGGTGGTGAGCCGCCAACCATGAGTCCATACCGCCGCGCCAACGTCGGATCCATTCCTGGAGGTGTATTCTGGGGATTGAGCCCGTAACGCTGCGCGAGGGCGGGATCCATGGCGTACACCCTCAATTCCCGCTGGGGATCGAAGGCCGCCAGCCGTTCCCGACTCTGCACCGCGTAGTCTCTCTCCAGGGGAAACTCCGCCAGGACCCGGACATACAGCTCGCGCGCCTCGTTGGTCTGCTGACGCCTGGCCGCGATCTCGCCAAGTCGAAACAGGGCTTCCGCCGCACGGGGCCGCAGGGCCTCGTAGCTGGCGACCACCGCCTGGTACTCGCGGCCGGCCTGATCCAGATCATGATCTCCCTCCTCGGCCACCTTGCCGGCATCGAGTGTTTCTGGAGTTGCGCTCCCGGGCGGCGCTACGAATGGATCCGCGGTGGCGCCGGCTTCCTGGGCGAGGGATGCGAGGGAACTGGCAACGACGAGTATCGAGCCCAGCGTGAGCTCCAGCTTGCGGGACCGCGCGAGGAATCTGCGAAGGAGGGAATCATTCATGGCGGGTTCAGCCTGGACCCCGGGTTCCTCGGAGTTGTTCCGGATTTGTAACCATTTCAATCTGGCAAAGCATCCCAACCGCAATCGCAGGTGGTCTGGAAGCGCCCCCCTCATTCATGGTTGATGGTCCTGTTGGCGTTTTGGATTTCGCGCGCCTGCGTTACCCGATGGTTTTCGGCTTCCCTCACTGAGGGCAGCGGGTCGAACGTTTCGCGCGTGCCGGTGTCCCTCGCAGATTTGGAACCTGACGCCCTCGCCTCCTGCCTCGAAGCCTGGGGGTTCAATGGACGTCATGCGGGACGGATTCTGCGGGCGCACTATCGGACGGGAGCCGCCGATTCAAGCGCCCATCGGCTTCCCGAGCGATTGGGTGATCGGTTGCGGGAGGCATTTCCGTCGCCGGGACTTCCGGTCGTCCGGCGGCAGGTGGCGACGGATGGCACGGTCAAGCTGCTGCTTGGGTTGAAGGACGGGCGCACCGTGGAATCGGTCCTGATGCCGGACTTCCGGGCGGACCGTGCGGCGGGCTGCCTTTCCTCCCAGGTCGGATGCGCGATGGGATGCGACTTCTGTGCGACGGCGCGCTCGGGGTTCGACCGCGATCTGGCTGCCGGCGAGATTGTGGAGCAGTTCCTGGCGCTGCGGCGGGAGGCTGCCGGCGCCGGACGGGAATTGAAGACCGTCGTGTTCATGGGCATGGGCGAACCGCTGCTCAACCTGCCCGCAGTGCTGGCCGCCATCGGACGCATCGCGGGAAACCACCTCGGAGGCCTCGGCTGGCGGCAGGTCACGGTGTCCACGGTGGGCATCGTTCCCGGCATGGACGCTCTGACCGAATCCGGCCTCAACGTGCAGTTGGCGGTGTCGCTGCATGCCCCGGACGATGTCACGCGGGCCCGCCTGCTGCCCATGGGCCGGCGATATCGCATCGAGGCCATCCTGGCGGCTGCCGACCGCTTCCAGGCGGCGCGCAGGCATCCGGTCGTGATCCAGTACTGCCTGCTCCGGGATGTGAATGACGGCATCCATCATGCCGAGAGTCTGGGCAACCTGCTCCGGGGCCGCCGGATGCACCTCAACCTGCTTCCATATCACCCCACGGGGCCCGGGCTGCAGGGCGTCCCGTATCGTTCGTCCACTGCGGAGGCCATGGCGCTGTTTGCCGCCACGGTGCGCCGTCAGGGCATTGTCACCCACGTGCGGCGGTCGCGCGGCTGCGACATTGATGCGGCCTGCGGACAGTTGCGCCGTCAGACCGCGGGCCCCGCCGAAGTCGCAGCGCCGAAGTAGGCTTTCCCCCATCGCTCAAAACACGCCCGCGGCGTCGAAATCGCGGCCCTCGGCCACGATCTGCCGCATCTGCCGGAACCACCACTGGGCGCGGGCGCGGCTGCCCGCCGGGGGAATGGCCGGACCGCGGGCGCCGGCACGGGGGGCCGGCAGATTGAGGTCCAGTTGGGAGTTGAGCCGGTTGCGCCGCCCGGAACGGGGTTCCGGACGGCTGGGGCACATCACTTCGGGCAGGGCCGTTGTCATGTCCCCACCCTGAAGCATGGGGTCGGACAAGGGCGGTCCGATCTCCAGGACCTGGGAAGGGCTCTCGACGGGGATTCCGGCGTCATCGCGCCGGGAACAGGAGCGCGTCGCTTTCATGCCATGGAAAACGTTCCTGCGGTCCCGGCCTTCGTCAATGGGAGGCAGGGGAAAGGATGAACGATGAAGGAGGAGGGATGAAGTGGGGAGGGCGCCGCCGACGTAGGAGACGACGTCCAGGAGACTCAAACTCACCCCGCAACCGTGGAGATCCCCGCGCCCTGGGCGATAGCCCAACTCAGCGGGGAGTTTTCAGTTTCTAGTTTTCAGTTTTCAGAAAAAGCAGAGGAAGTCAGAGCCTCGTCACCTCAGCTCCTACGTAGGCGACGACGTGAGGAGGCGCTGACTCCACCGACGAGTCGAATTCCCGCGGCCCTGGGCGACAGCCGACCAAAGGGGGAAGTTTCTAGTTTTCAGAAAAGCCAGGGGCAGCCAGAGCCTTCTCACACCTCGTCTTTCCCTCCGTGACAATCCGTGAAATCCGTGTCTTCCCCCCTTGCTTTCCCCAGACCCTAGACCCATCTCCCCCCCGGCCCGCCTACCCTGCGGACAGCACATCCACGAGGTAACGGAGTTCCTCGTCCACATCGGAGGCGGCGGGAACGGTCTGGGCGACTTCGGCGCGCACAATTTCCCGGAAGCGCCGGCGCATGCGGTGCACGGCCACCTTCACCGCGCCCTCGGTCCAGCCCAGTTGGTGGGAGGCTTCGGACTGCGACAACGCGGGGGCGTCCCCGACCAGCCAGGCCTTGAGCACTGCAAACGCAGCGCCGCGACCGGACCGGGCCTGTTCCTCCTCCAGTACGGCCAGCGATCGCGCCATGACAGCGAGCGCCCATTGGCGGTCGAAGGCGGATTCCGCAGCAGGGCTCTCCGACGCGGCCACCTCAAGTCCGGGATGGGAATCCGTCGCCGTCTCCAGGCGTTCCGGTTCCACGCCGCCGCCGCGCTTGGCGGCGCGCTCGCGGTCGCGGAGATCGCCGAGGAAATGCTTCAGCGCCCCGAGCAGGAAGGAACGGAAGCGTCCGCGCTCCGGCGCGGCGCCGGCGAAGCCGCGTCCGGACAGCACCCGCGCAAAGAAGTCCTGGGCCAGTTCCCGCGCCGCGTCCTCCCCGCGTCCCTCGCGCCGCAGAAACCGGAACACCGGATCCCAATACGCCGCACACAGCTCCCCCAGCGCCGCCTGCGCCTCCTCCGAATCGCCGCGCGTCCGCAGCACCAGCGTCCAGCGCGTGGGCGCAAAGGCGCCGGGGTCGGCCGTCTGCGATGACGAATCCGCACTCATTTCGACGGGGGCGGCGCGGTTGCAGTAGGATCACCGCCAGCGCGAACTGCGTCCGCGAGTTGATCCAGTTCGATTTCTTCCCTGGCAATGCGTCGGTCCAGTGACTCGACATCGGCCGGCGTGACCTTGCCGTCCAACAACTGTGAAGGGGTTTCCTGCCTGCGCCTGCGAAGTCCCTGTAATGCCAGCAGAGACGCCTGGTATCGCCGGTCGGTATCTGTGGTTCCGCGGGTGGTTAGAATTGCCTCAATGCCCCATGGGGAATCCGCTGCAGGGAAAAGCCAGTGTCGCAGCGAGCTGTCCGGGACCAGCGCCACATTCTTGAAGGCGGGCTTGGCCTCGAAGTTCGGCGGCAGGTGGATGGTCCAGGTTTCGTCACGACCACCCCTCGACAAGGTCCAATTGCTGGATCCTGGCTGTCCGGCCAGACTGATGCTGACCGCCTGCACGCCGGCCGGCAGTGATGCGGATTCTCCAAGGCGGATCTGATGGAATTTCGGCAGGTCCGACGACACTCCATTGCTCCAGTACCGCAGTGTCAGCAAGGTGGTTTGGTCCCGTGGAACCGTGAATGCCAGGGTGCTCTCCGTCGGCTTCCGGGAAACGGGATTCATGTCGCGACGCATGGACAGGTAGGGAATCAGCAGTCCGACCGCCAGCAGCAGCAGCGGCAGCAGAACCAGCAGCACGACGGCG
>JAFLEG010000089.1 GCA_017302195.1 Verrucomicrobiota bacterium | reverse complement strand
GGGGCAGACCACGATGTCCACCTCCTTGACGGCCGACAGCTCGCGACGCAGGTCGGTGACGAGGCTCAGGGACTCGGCCACCGTCTTGTTGCACTTCCAATTGCCGGCGATGATCAGCTTGCGTTCTTTGTCCATGCGGTGCTCCGCTCAAAACGGGAACGAGGACAGTATCCAGAAGGCGTTCCGGGTCCAAGGCGAATTTGCCGGACGATCCGGGTCGTTGTTTGACCGGGGCGAATCCGTCCCGGGCCCTGGACCGCGGAGTTCGGGGGATTGGCACCACAAAGGCGCGGAGACACAGAAAATGGCGACGCAGGCGGGTGAAAGTGGCCTTCACCCGGCAGCAATCCGAAATCCTGCCCATTCCGCCCCAGCCCCCCACCTTCCAGCCTCTGAGCCTCCGCACCTCTGTGGTGGAGCCTTTGGCTCCCCTGCGCGTTGGCACGGTCAAGCCGCTGCCCCCCTCCGCCTCAACCCAGCCGCTCCCATTCCTGCCAGTGCTCCAGCCCGCGATACACGGGCACGGAATCCGCCACGGACTCGGAATGCACCAGGCGGAAGTGCCCTCCCAGCAGGTCCCGGGCGGTCTTCTCGGTGAGCGGATACGGCGGCGGCTCGGGCTCCTCGCCGTAGAGGAACATGCCCACCAGCCTTCCGCCCGGAGGGATGAGGTGGCTCATGCGCGTCAGGTAATCTGGCCACCGGGCGGTGGGCATGGAGCACAGGAATCCGCGCTCGTAGATCAGCCCGTAGCGCTGATCGCCGAAGTCGTGCTTGAAGAAGTTGGCGTGGATCACCCGGTCACCCAGCGGGCCGAGCACCTCCCGGGCGTGGGTCACCGCGGGCGCCGAGACCTCAAGGGCGCTGACATCGTGCCCCATCTCATGAAAGGCCCGCACCTCGTACCCCGAACCGCATCCGGGCACCAGCACCCGGGCGGGCGCCGTCTGCCGGTGCAGGAACGACAGCAGGTTCGCGGGCACCCCGCCGAAGTCCCAGGGAATCTTCCCCGCCTCCCAACGCTTGGTCCAAAATCCGGTCTGCGAGCTGTCTGGTTCGTTCATGGTGTCGGCGTTGGCGTGGTCCCTCAAGGTTATCCGGCGGCAGTGCCCGGCTGTCCACAGGCAAACGGGTGGGATATTGGTCAACAAAGGCTGCACTGCTCATGCGCCCGGGACCGCGTCGGAGCCGCGTCACCTCGCCTCCCACGCAGCCCACGACGTCAGGAGACGCCATCCCGACCGCGCGTTGAACTTCCCAATCCCCGGGGTGTTGGCCCGGCGCACCGAAGAAGAAGTCAGCGCGTCGTCCCCTCAGCTCCCGCTTCGGGGGAGTCCGCACCGACCCGGTCTATCCGGGTCTTCAACAGACCCCGGATCCCCGGACCGATACCCTGCGTCCTTTCCGCGGGTCGTCCGTCTCCACCAATGAGGGGTGCCATCCACGGCCCCCGACCATCACAACGACACACGACGATGAATGCTCAAGAACTTGAACACGATGGAGTGCGGACGGTGGTGCGTGAACGCTATGTCCGGATTGCCGAAGACGGGGGGAACTGCGGTTGCGCTCCCGCGTGCTGCACGCCCCGGGAGACACCCGCGGCCGACCCCGCAGAGCCGGCACCGCATCCGGACGCCGCGGCGCAGCGCCTGGGTTATTCCCCGGCGGAGACCCGGGCCGCGCCGCAGGGGGCCAACCTGGGCCTGGGCTGCGGCAACCCGCAGGCGCTGGCCTCCCTCCAGCCGGGCGAGAGCGTGCTGGATCTGGGCAGCGGTGCGGGATTCGACGCCTTCCTGGCGGCCCGTGCCGTGGGGCCGACCGGCCGAGTCGTCGGTGTGGACATGACGCCGGAAATGGTCTCGCGGGCCCGCGGACTCCAGGCGCAGGGAGACTACGACTACGGCCACGTCGAGTTCCGGCTCGGTGAGATCGAACACCTGCCGGTTGCCGATGCGAGCGTGGACGTCATTCTTTCCAACTGCGTGATCAATCTCTCCCCCGACAAGCCGCAGGTGTTCCGCGAGGCATTCCGGGTGCTCAGGTCCGGCGGCCGCCTGGCGGTTGCGGACATCGTGGCCCTCGCGCCCATCCCCGAGGCGCTGCTCAAGGACTGGGCGCTCTACACCGGCTGCGTCGCCGGCGCCTCGACGCCGGATACCCTGGAGACCATGCTCCGCACCGCCGGCTTTGCGGACATCCGGATCACGCCGCAGGCTAACGGACGGGGGATCGTGCGCGACTGGATGCCGGGGCACGATGCCGGAAACTACATCGCCTCCGCCCGGATCGAGGCACGCAAGCCCTGAAGGAAATGACCGCCCAAATGGAACCCGGAAGGAAGGCCATGATGCCGACGCTGGAGGAGATCTGGAGCGCGTTCGGCGTAAAACTGGAGCAGTTCCTCCGCTCCCGGGTGGCGGACCCCGCCGTGGCGGCGGATCTGCGGCAGGAGGTCTTTGTGCGGATCCAGAAACGGCTCGGTGACCTCCGGGATCCGGTGCGATTGGAAGCGTGGATGTATCAGATCGCCCGGAATGCGGTCATTGATCAACACCGCTCCCGGAGGGAAACCGTGGAGGTCTCCGAGTTGCTGCCCGCGGAGCCCGATGCCGCCGACCCGGGACTGCGGGAGCTGACCGCGGCGTTCCGCCGGATGGTGGAGAATCTGCCCGCGCCGTATCGGGAGGCGGTGGTGCGGACCGAGTTCGACGGAGTGACCCAGAAGCAACTGGCCGCGGATCTCGGAATCTCGCTGTCCGGCGCCAAGTCCCGGGTCCAGCGCGGCCGGGCCCTCCTGAGACGGATGCTTGAGGACTGCTGCACCTTCGAGTTCGACCGCCGCGGCGCGGTCCTGGACTGCACCCCCCGTGTTCGGGCCTCCTGCGAGGAATGCGGCTGAGACCCGGCGTCCCACCCACGGGATGGCCCATTCCCGGAGATGGGAAAACTCCGAGGCCCCGACAGACATCCCGCCTGAAATTTCGGCAATTCCATGGCGTGTTTCAGATGGCACGTTCCCTGCCTCAGGTGGCTGAGAACTGTAACCTCGAAACGGAAACCTTCCCGGTGCACGACCTGAAATTCGCCGCCCGCCAACTGCTCAAGAACCCGGGCTTCACCCTGGTGGCCGTATTGACCCTGGCCCTGGGCATCGGAGCCAACACCGCCATCTTCAGCGTCATGGACCGCCTGCTGGTGCGTCCGCTGCCCGTGGCCGAGCCAGACCGCCTGGCGCTGGTCGCCCAGGGCCTTCCCGATGGCGGTGCGGACTACCATTTCAACTACCCCCTGTTCCTCGACTACCAGCGCGAGAACACCGTCTTCAGTCACCTCTCCGCGGTTTCCGAGATGGATGTGGGCCTCGGCACGGGCGGTTCGACGGAGCGTCAGCGCGCCATGGTGGTGTCGGGAAACTATTTCACCATGCTGGGCGTGAACGCCGCCCTGGGGCGCACCTTTGCGGCGGATGAGGGGGCGGAGCCGGATGGGGCGCCGGTGGTGGTGCTCGGCCACGGGCTCTGGCAGCGCGGCTTTGGCGCGGACCCGCAGGTCCTCGGGCGGCCGGTCACGGTGAACGGACGCACCTTCACGGTGATCGGCGTCGCCCCCCGGGAATTTACCGGCACCTCGCGCGGCACGGTGCCGGACCTGTATCTGCCCATCACCATGTTCGGCGCACTCCACGGACCGCTGCAGAACGGGGAGCATCCGCTGCGAAGCCGGTTCTTCCTCTGGCACCACGTGATCGGCCGGCTCCAGGAGGGCGTGACGCCCGGGCAGGCGCAGGCGGCGATGCAGGCGCTCACCGAACGCTTCCACGAGAACCGCCCTCCCAACACCCCGGACGCCATCGCCATCCGGCCGGGGGCGCAGGGTTTCACGCACGACCTCCGCGAGACCCGCCTGCCCATGAACCTGCTGCTCGGCACCGCCGCGCTGGTGCTGCTCATCGCGTGCGCCAACCTGGCCAATCTCCAACTGGCCCGCGCCACCGGACGCGCCCGCGAGGTGGCCATCCGCCTGGCCCTGGGCGCCGGACGCGGACGGGTCGTCCGCGAACTCCTCACCGAGAGCCTGCTGCTCGCACTCGGCGGCGGCGTGCTGGGAATGATTGTGGCGGTCGGGCTGGTGGGCGTGCTGGAGCGGTTTCGTGCGGCCCAGATGCGACTCGACGTGGGTGCCGGACTCGATCTCCGGGTGCTCCTGTTTGCCCTGGCAGCCTCGGTGATCACCGGAATCCTGTTCGGACTGGCGCCGGCGCTCCGCGCCAGCCGTCCGCAACTGGTGCCCGAGCTCAAGGGCGGCGCCGGCGGGACCGAATCCCGCACCGGACGCTGGAGCCTGCGCGGCCTGCTGGTCGTGCTGCAGATTGCGCTGTCCCTGCTGGTACTGGTCTGCGCCGGCCTGTGCGTGCGCAGCCTCGCCAAGCTCCAGCATCTCAATCCCGGCTTTGAGCCGTCCCAGGCGGTGCTGATGTCGCTGGACCTCGGTTTGAACAACTACGCCCGGCCGCAGGCCGCGGAGTTCTTCGATCGCCTGCTGGAACGCGCACGCACCCTGCCCGGCGTCGAGGCGGCCAGCCTGGCACTGACCACGCCACTGAGCGGCAACGCACCGGGCATGAGCCTGGAGCGCGTGGAGGGCTACGAGCCCGCGCAACCGCGCGAACGCCCCGTCGGCGACTTCAACATCGTGACGCCGGACTTTTTCCGGGCGCTCGGCGTGCCGCTGCTGCGCGGACGCGACTTCCACGCGGCCGACAGCGCGGGCGGTCCGCCGGTGATCATCGTCAACGAAGCCTTTGCCCGCCGCTACTGGCCGGGACAGGAGGCCGTGGGCCGGCGGGTGTGGCAGCACGGGCCGGGCGGCCCCATCGAGACCCAGGTCGTCGGCGTGGTCGGCAGCACCCACAGCCGCCGGCTTACGGATGCGCCCCGTCCGGCCTTCTACTTCCCGCTCTCCCAGAAGTCCGAACTGGCGATGACCCTGGTGGTGCGGACCGGCCTGGAGCCGGCCGGCACCATCGCCCGGATGCGCGAACTGGTGAGAACCCTCGATGCGAATGTGCCGGCCTTCGGCATCCGCACCCTGGCGCAGCAGCGGGACGGCTCGCTCGCCCTCCAGCGCATGGCGGCGACGCTGCTGGGCGGTTTCGGAGCGCTCGCCCTGCTGCTGGCCGCGCTCGGCATCTACGGCGTGCTCGCCTATTCGGTCAGCCGGCGCACGCGGGAGATCGGGGTCCGGATGGCGCTGGGCGCCGAGGTGTCCGATGTGCTCGCGCTGGTGTTGCGGCAGGGCGCCGTGCTGGCGGCGGCCGGCATGATCCTCGGCCTGGCCGGCGCTGCGGGCGCGACCCGGCTGCTGAGGGGATTCCTCCATGAAGTGCAGCCGCTGGACCCGCTGACCTTCGGCAGTGTCGTGGCCCTGCTGGGTGTCGTCGCCCTGCTCGCCTGCTGGCTGCCCGCCCGTCGGGCGTCCCGTGTGGACCCGATGGTGGCCTTGAGAAGCGAGTGAGGACCCGTGTGACTTCGATCCCGATGGCCCCGCTTCTCCCCGGCTCGGGCTTTCTTCCCCGGCAGGCGCACGTCACGCTCCCACCGATGCGTGCTCCCGGCTGGCAAACGTCCCGATGCGGATGGGGCGGCAGATCTCCCGTCGCGATGCTGTTGTTGCTCGGCCTGTGCACGGCGCCAGGACCGGGAGGCCGCGCCGGGGCCGCAGACATCGAACGGGTCGCGCTGCCCCCGCTGCGCCAGGGTGGAGAGCCCCTCACCGCGCACACGCAGGGATTGGAAATCGTCGCGGACTCGCTGTACGTGACGGCCCGTCAGGACACCCCCGCGCCGCGCCGCGCCCTGTTGCTGAGAACTGCATGGCAGGCCACGGGGTGGGATCTCTGGGAACTGACTGCCGGCGAGCCCGGCATGGATCATCCCGGGGGGTTCCAGTCCGACGGACAGCGGCTCTGGATTCCCCTGGCGACGGGCCGGCGCGGGGGTGCCAGCCGCATCCAGGCCTACGCCCTCGCCGATCTGAAGCCCGGCCAACCGCCCAGGCCGGAGGTGGAGTTTACCGTCACCGACCACATCGGCGCCCTGGCGGTCCTGCCCCAGCAGGACCTGCTGGTTGGCGCGGCATGGGACACCGACACCGTGTTCCTGTGGGATCGGCAGGGGCGATTGAAGCAGACGCTCCGAGGTGCCGATCTCCGGCGGCGGGGACTGGGATCCGAGCCGCTGGCCGGTGAACTGCCCGCACTGGCGGTGCAGGACTGGAAGTTCGTGGACGGGGTGCTGGTGGCGGGCGGGTTGGTGAAATCCGGAGGGACTGCCGGCCACGCGTACAGCCGTCTGCTGTGGCTCGACGGCCGGCTGGAACATCTGCCGACGCTCCCCCCGCTGCCACCGGGTCCAGAGGGTGTGGAACTGGGCCGGGAGGGCATGGCCGTCGCGAAGGGTTCCGTATGGTTCCTTCCCGGAGACCTGGGCGCGACCAATGCGCTCTACCGGACCTCCTGGCCCGCCCTGCGCGACCAGGCCTGCGACTGCTACTGAGCGTCTCTTCCGAAACCTCCGCATGTCCGACCTGAAGCTCGCCCTTCGCCAGTTGTTGAAGTTTCCACGCTGCACCGCCGCAGCGAGGCTCACTCTTGCCTGGGCAACTGCGTCCTGCGGCATCACCGGGGACACGGGTGTTCCGGCCGGACCCGCCATCACGAAGCCTGTCGTGTGCGTGGAGAGCGGCGAATCCAGCCTCAGGCGGGTGCACCTCGATCGGTTGGGCACCCTGATCGGTGATGCTCGGGTGGTGATCCTTGGGGAACCGGAGCTGGGAATGCACGAGCCGCTCGCGTTCCGCAACCACCTGTTCGAATACCTGGTCGGAGAGAAGGGGTTTACGGCGATTGCCGTGGAGTCGGCATTTCCCGAGTCAAGGTCGCTGGCGACGTATGTCGGAGGAGGACCGGAAACAGCCGAAGACGCCCTCGCCAATTCCCGAACATGGTGGCACGAGCCGTTGGAGGAGAATCTGCATTTGGTGCGCTGGATGCGCTCCCACAACACGAGGCCCAACTGCGAGCGGCCACTTCGCCTCTACGCCATTGATCTGAGCTACACCGGCCCCTGGGGGTCCCGACCGACCCCGTTGGCTTTGGAGGCGGTGCTTGGCTACCTGGACAAGGTTGATTCGACCGCCGCCCGGACGCATCGAACCGCACTGACCCCATGGATGCTCCGCCTCGCGAATCCAACGGCCTCATGGACACGCCCTGAACACGACGCGTTCACGGCAGCCATTGAGGACACCGTCGCGCACCTCGCATGTGAACGTGTCACCTGCCTGGCTGCAGGCTCCGCGGCGGAGTACGAGTGGGCCCGTCAGGCCGTGAGTGTCGCGCAACAGACGGACCGCATGTTTCGCGTAGCGCCATCCGAACCTCCCGGAGAACGCGTCCCGCCAAGCGCCTGGCGGATGGTAAATGCGCGGGACGCCGCGATGGCCGAGAACGTCCTCTGGGCGCTGCGTCAGGAGGGTGAAGCCGGGCGGGTCCTCGTCATCACACACAGCGCTCACGCCCGGACTGCAGCAACCACCGGAGGCCCCTGGGATTCCTATGACCGCCGACCGACTTCGATGGGGCAGTATCTGCGGGCATCGTTGGGCGGCAAGCTCGTCGCCGTCGGCATGGGGGAGGGGCCTCCAACGACGCCTGAGGCATCCGGCTTTGACGGCTGGGTCGGACTCGGCTCCCTCACCGCAGCCCGTCCGCTCGTCCGGGAAAAATAACACGGTTTCAGGACCAATCACGCTGCCAGGACCATGCCGTCCCCCCCCATGTCCGACCTCAGGCACGCCGCTTCCCGGACCCCGTCAACGAAGCCCCAAACCATGCCTTCGGGGTCCCGACATGGTCCTCATGCCATCCGATCCCGCCCCCCATGCTGAAAACTTGGACCTGAAAACCTCCGCATGTCCGACCTGAAGTTCGCCCTGCGCCAACTGCTCAAGCACCCCGGCTTCACCGCCGTGGCGGTGCTCACGCTGGCGCTGGGCATCGGGGCCAACACGGTGGTGTTCAGCGTGGCGCGGACGGTCCTGCTCCGTCCGCTGGGCTATTCGGGCGAAGACCGCCTGATGTGGATCCAGCGGGTGAATGCCCAGACCGGAGCGGTCGAGAATCAGGTGTCCTGGCAGGATATGGAGGACATCCGGGCCGCCAGCCCGAGCCTTGAGGGGGTGGCGACCGACAGCTCCTCGGACGTGCTCTGGCAGGACGGCGGACCACCACGGCAGGTGCCGGTGGTGAAGGCCACGCCCAACCTGGCGCTGCTGCTCGGAGTGCAGCCAGCCCTCGGGCGGCTGCTGCTGCCGTCAGACGGCCTCGCCACCTCAGAACCCGTGGCCCTGGTCAGCCATGAGCTGTGGCAGTCCCGCTTTGGCGGCCGGCCCGACGTGTTGGGACAGACAGTCCGCCTCGACGACCAGACGCGGACCATCGTGGGCGTGCTCCCTTCCGGACTGCGATATCCCATCCACAGCGCCCCGTCACCGGGCGCGGGCACGATCCTCAAGGCCGAGGAGAAGCCCTTCTGGATTCCGATGCTGAAGCCCCGCGGGGATGACGGGACCTCCCGCAGCGCCCGCATGTTTCTGGGCGTGGCGCGCCTCAGGCCCGGCATCCGTCTGGAGACAGCGCGGGCGGAACTGGCCGGCCTGTCGCAGCGCCTGACGCAGGAGTTTCCCGAATCCAACCGGCACTGGCGCTTCGAGGTGCTCAGCTTCCGCAGCCAGGTGTTCGGGCGCACGCTTCAGGGAGTGCCACTGCTGATCGGGGCGGTCGCCGTGGTGCTGCTCATCTGCTGCGTCAACCTCGCCAATCTCCTGCTGGCCCGCGGCGTGAGCCGCCAGCGGGAACTGGCCGTCCGGCTGGCGCTGGGCGCCGGGCGGACCCGGCTGGTGCGGGCGGCCCTGATGGAGAGCGTCCTGCTGTCCCTGCTGGGCGGAACGGCGGGGGCCGCCGTTGCGCACGGCACCATCCGGGTGCTGCATCGCCTGGCCTCCGGCACCGTGCCCTTCATCGGCGAGGTGGCGGTGGACGGACCCGGCATCCTGTTCACGGCCGGAATCTCCCTGCTCACCACGCTCGCCTTCGGGTTGCTGCCGGCGCTGCGGCAGTCCGGTGGGAATGCCTCGGACGCCCTGCGGTCCGGCACCCGGGCCACCGGTGGGCCCCAGGTCCGGCGGTGGCAGCAGGGACTGCTGACCGTCCAGATCGCGGTGGTTCTGGTATTGCTCGCATCCGCCGCCCTGCTGCTGGAGAGCTTCCGGCGGCTGGTGGGACAGGACCTCGGATACCAGCCCCGGTCGGTCGTGACCCTGGACCTGGGCACTCCCGGCTTCGACACCAACGGCGATGTCTGCCGCATGTACCGGGCCCTGCGCGACCGGATCGCCGCACTCCCGGGAGTGGAGCACGTGGGCACGGTTTCGTCCGTGCCACTGACGGGGAAATGGACCTTCAAGGAGCGTCCGGAGGTGGTGGGCCGTCCACTGCCCGAGGCGGAACGTCCGGAAGTCGCCGCCACCTTCGTGGCCTTCGACTACTTCCAGGCGCTGGGCATCCCGCTGCGGGAAGGACGCTTCTTCCGCGACGGCGAACTGAAGGACGATGGGTATGGACAGGTCGTCCTCCTGAACGAGGCCGCAGCCCGGGTGCTCTTTCCGAACGGTTCGGCGGTGGGCGGCCGGTTCACCGTCGGTTCCAATCCCGACCGTGTGCTGGAGGTGGTGGGCGTCGTGAAGGACACGCGGGACGTGCGGCTGGAGGACAGACCGCAGCCGCGCTTCTACTGGCAGTATGCCTTCGGCGGCGCGCAGGTGGTCGTGCGGGCCAGGACGCCGGCCCCGGTGCTGATCCCGATGCTGCGCGGGGCCGTGACGCAGACGGATTCGCGGGTCCAGGTGGAGGGGGTGCGCTCGCTGGAGGAGATCGTTGCCGGCACGGTCGCCGAGCGGCGCTTTCTCATGACCCTGGTCACGTCCTATGCGGCGCTGGCACTGGGCCTCGCCGTCGTCGGCATCTTCGGCGTCGTGGCCTGTCAGGTGGCGCAGCGTACCGATGAGTTCGGGATCCGCCTGGCGCTGGGAGCGAGCCCGGCAGGCCTGGTGCGCCTGGTCCTTGCCCAGGCCCTCCGGGTGGTGGCGGTGGGAGTGGCCACAGGCCTGGTGCTGTCGCTGGGAACCGGACGGCTGCTCGCCAGCGAGCTTTTTGAACTCTCCCCGCAGGATCCCCGGCTGCTGGGCGGGATCGGCCTGCTCACCGTGATCACCGCCCTGCTGGCCAGCGCCTGGCCGGCCCGCCAGGC
>JAFLEG010000088.1:9193-10465 GCA_017302195.1 Verrucomicrobiota bacterium | reverse complement strand
ACGCACCGGCGTCAGGGGGTCGGCATCCTGGAAGTACTCGTCGTGCAGCGAGGTCAGACGCTCGCGCCACCGCGCCGCATCGCCCTCCACCACGACATACAGCACCGAATGGGACCCGTCGCGCGGATACCGCTCCTCGCATCCGGCCAGGGCGCCCTGAAGCCCGGCGGCCGCCGCCGCGGCGAATCCCAGGGCCCGGTCCGCGGGCAGCGGCGGGCGGGGCGCCGTACCGGATGCCTTCGCTGGCTCGCCCGCCGGCCGGATCGCGAGCTGCTCCAGCCGCTCAAGGAATGCCTGGCTCCCACCCCGCAGGGGGATGGCCTCCAGATCCCCGCGCCGATCCAGCACGCCATCCGCAAGCGCCTGCTTGTTGGCCAGCGTCTCCAGCATGCGCTCCTCGATGGTGTTTCTCGCCACGAGGTTGATGACGGTCACCCGCTGGGTCTGATGCTTGCGCCAGGCCCGGGCGATGCGCTGCTCGAGCTTGGCCGGATTCCACGGCAGGTCGCAGTTGATCACCACGCTGGCATTCTGGAGGTTGAGCCCGGTGCTGCCGCTGTCCGTGCTGAGGAACACCCGGCATTGGGGATCCGACTTGAAGGCCAGGATCTCCCCGCGGCGTCGGCGTTGCGGCACGGATCCGGTGTGCCAGGCGTAGCCAAGTCCGATCCGGTCGCACACCCCGCGCACCAGCTCCAGCATGCGCTCCCATTCGCTGAACACGATGACCTTCACCCCGGCATTGTCGCGGCATTCCTCCAGGAGGGTCTCGAGTTCCGGCAGCTTGGAACTGGAGCGGTCCTCCGGCTCCAGGATGTAGTTGGTGTCGCAGGTCATGCGCATCATGGCGAGCGTGCGCAGCAGCTTCTCCTGTTCCTGCCGTGTCAGCGGACGCCGCTTTGCTATGGCGTGGAGCTTTGCCACGGTGTGCGCGAAGTCGTCGTAGGGTTCCTGCTGCTTGGGGGTCAGCGTGACGAAATGATTCCGGTCGGTGCGCTCGGGCAGCTCGGTCTCGACATCGCTCTTGCGCCGGCGCAGCAGGTAGGGACGGATGCGGTCCTGGAGGACCGCGAGATTCCGATAGCCCTGCGGACGCCCCCGCTCGTCCAGTTGGTAAAACTCCCGATTGAACCGGAACAACGGTCCGAGCAGCGAGGGGTCCAGGTAATCCATGAGCGAGTACAGCTCATCAATGCGGTTCTCGATGGGTGTTCCGGTGAGCACGAAGGCGTAGCGGCTGCGCAGCCGCTTGATCGCCTGGGTGGTCCGGGC
>JAFLEG010000088.1:0-9183 GCA_017302195.1 Verrucomicrobiota bacterium | reverse complement strand
GCTCCAGTTCTTGATCCGCTGCGCCTCGTCGAGCACGACGATGTCCGGCTGGAAACGCGCGTTCACATCCAGGGCATCCGCCAGCATCTGCTCGTAGTTCACCACGGTGAAGAACGGCGCGCCCGGTCCGGCCTGCGGACCGGCCCGGTCGTAGGCGTCGAGCCGCTGCAGGCGGGATCCATAGACCAGGTGGCAGGTTAAAGGCGTGAAGCGCTGGATCTGCTCCTCCCACTCGCCCTTCAGCGACGCCGGAGTCACCACCAGCACCCGCTTCGCCCGGCCCAGGCGATGCAGGAGCGCGCAGGCGGCGATGGCCTGGATGGTCTTTCCCAGGCCCATTTCATCGGCCAGCAGGGCTCGTTCCGTGAAGGCGAGATGCAGCATGCCCTCCCGCTGGTAGGGAAACAGCGGCACCGTGGTCTCCTGGGCGGGCCATTCGCCGCTCTGCACCTTCTGCTCGTAGGCGTGCCGCAGCTCCCGGCGCTCCACGATGCGCCGCCGCTGCTCCAGCCAGGGCTCGATCTCCTGCGACAGCCGCAGCCCTGGCACCTCGCGGCCCGCCAGCGTCCGCAGCACCTCGATGGCCGCTTCCGGGGAATCGGTAAGCAGGCGCCCGTCGGATCCGAACCACTCGGCCAGCGCCCGCGGCAGACGCCGGGCGTCGGACCGCTGCAGACGGAGGGTGCCGTCCTCAGACGCCACCACGACCTCCAGCCGCGTCGAGCCCGCCTTCGCCGCCTCGCGAAACGCCCGTTTGTGACGGGCCTCCAACTGACCGAGCACCGCCTCGACATGCTTGCAGGTGCCGAGTCCGTTGATCCGGAAATCCACGCACTGGCAGTGGAACTGCCGCTTCGCCAGATCCCGAACCTCCACCGAGTAGGTCATCCCGCTGCCGGAATGGACCTGGAAGTTGGAAAAGATCGGGTGCTGCGCATCGGTGTTGCGAATCTGGAAGGCCTCCGTCGCCGCCCGCAGGCGACGCCGTGCGATCTCCTCCTCGTCGGTGGTCTGCCAGTCGTGGGCGGACGGAACCTCGATCGCGGTCTCCTTGCCTTTCGCCTTTGCCATCAAGCGAGGGTTCGGATCACGCGCGCCGAGTCAACCTCACTTGTGTCCTTCGTTTCCTTGATCATGGCCAATTCCAGTTGGATCCGCCCCCCTTCCGACGACGACCGCCAGACGCACCAGGGGGACCGGTGCATCCCGAAGTTGGCGGCAGCTTGGGCCTGAGGGAAAACCGGGGAGGCCTCACACAGAGGGCGCAGAGGAGATTCTTCCTCTGCCCTCCGTGGCCTCCGTGTGAGCTTCTCCTTGCTGGAAGCCCGCATACCAGAATCGCCACCGACCCCTTGTGAATGCGCGGCCATGAAACCACGACACTCGAAGCGGCTATACGCGCCCCCAGGAGAGGGCTAGCCTTCATCTCATGAGCATCGAACGGTTCACCGAACGGCAGGCCGACGTGCGCGAAAGCGCGGCGCGCCTCGCCGAGGCCGTCGCCCAGCCGGAGAGTGAACTCATCCGCGACGCCACCATCCAGCGCTTTGAGTTCACCTTCGAGATCGTGTGGAAGACCCTCAAACTTTACCTCGAACGTCAGGGCCATGAGTGCGGTGGTCCGCGGCCCACGCTCAGGAAAGCCTTCGCCGAAGGCCTTATTGCCACGCCCGAGGAGGCCGATCTCTGGCTGCGGATGCTGGAGGATCGCAACCTCACCAGTCACGCCTACGACGAGGCCCTGGCCTCCCGGATATACCGCCACATCGTCCACGACTACGCTCGGCTGCTCAACGGCATGGCCGCAAGAATCCAATCCCTGCAGTGGAACTGAGCGGATGAAGACTCCAGCCCTGCGCGAGCGTGACCTCGCCGTACTTCTCAGCACCTTTCGCCGCTTTCCCTGCGTGCGTGAAGTCCGGCTCTTTGGCTCCCGCGCCAACGGCACCGCCCGTCGCGCCTCGGACATGGACCTCGCCATCTCCGCGCCCGAAGCCACCGCCGAGCAATGGCTGGAACTCACCGAAGCGCTCGAAGCCTCCCCCATCATTTACGAATTCGACCTCATCCGCACCGAGCGCCTGCACAACCCGCGCCTGAAGGAGAAAATCGCCCGTGAAGGCGTGCCCATCTATCCCGGGTCAACCCCCGGATGAATGGGCGGGTGCCCTACCGATCGAGCAGCTCCAGCCGCACGAAGAACCGATCCCCCTCGGAGGGAATGGACACCCGCGCCTCCGCCGCACCCGCCTCCAGCATCCACTGGGAGATGCTGCCGGCATCGGCCAGCACCTGGCTGCCGGACGGGACGGGACGCCAATGCACCAGATCCTCCGAAACCTCGACCCGGTACGAATAGATGCCGGGATCTCCGATCACCGAGAACTCCACCCCACCCTCCGAACCGCGGCGGACTGAACCGGGAATCAGGCCGTACCGTTCCGGCAGCTTCTGGGCAAAGGTCGCCTCCAGATAGGTATCGCGGTGGATGGTCAACAGGCGCGGATTCTCCAGGGAACCGTCGGTCCATCCGAGAAACCGGGAAAACCGGGTCCCGGGAACCGCCGAAAGCCGGATCTCCTGATCGGGGTACACGAAACCAAGAGGTATTCCCTCCACCCGGCCCGGGCCGGCCCAGCTTACCTTGAGCTCCGCAGCCGGAGTCAGCCTCAAAATCTGGTTCGAGAAGGGGCTCTGGACACAAAAAATCTGTCCGTCCCGGGTCTGAAGCATCGAGTTTATCTTCGAATCTTGAACCACTTCCTCCTCGAAGCCTTCCGCATCCCGGAGATACAGCGTCCAGTAATGCCGCTCCACGCGTCCAAATAGGCCATCGCCAAGTTCGAGGACCTCCGGATGGGGCAGGCCGTGGCGAGACTCCCCGACTTGAGTAGCCGTGCCATTGGCAATTCGGAACACCGCACTGCGGGTCAATAATTCGTACTTCGGACGATGCAAAACCGGAGAAAAACCCACGATCTCGTAACGTGTGAACTCTCCAGCCGCGTTCACTTCACCCGATTCGGTAACGAACACGCTGGAAAACTCCACCGGGTGATTGGTCATGCCAACCCCCAACTGTTCGAACGAGGCGTTCACATGCCCTTCAAACAAGGTGGCTACCGAGCCATCGGGATCCACCCGCCTCACGCGGTTACCATCGGGTCCTGCTTCCTCCACGACGGCCAGAGATCCCTGTGGTCCCAGCGTCGAATGAGCGATCTTTCCAAAGCCGGCGTTGGTCCCCACGCCGTCGCGCACGGGATTCCTACACTAGGATACCCGGCCCACGTCCGAACCAGTCCGTTGCGCGATACGACGCGAATTGCGGTGTTCGCTGAATCCTGAATCACGAGCTCTCCTCCCGCCAGTTCCCCGACAAGGATGAGATCTCCACCAAACCGGGCCTCGAGCCCATGACCGTCGCGGTAACCTCTGCTGGAGCCGGCGATGGATCGCGGGAGCAACACCGGAGGCGTCGGCGAGAATCGGAACCAGTCCACGTCCATCGAGAAGGCGCGACTCACGACACCGTCGGCTGATGGAAGAAACGGCCATGGAGCCGGCGCACCAGCCGACTCCGTCACAAAGCTCGTCCACAGCCGGACCCGGTGAATGCCCGGCGTCATCCAAACCCGCGGCACCAGCATCCGCTTCGACACCCCCAGGGACCCACCGACGTTTAGACCGTCAATGTGTAACTCCGCGGAGGCAAAACCCTCGAAGTAGCAAACCGCATCTCCGGGCCAACAGTTTGGATCATACCACGCTGGCGGTCCGGAGGTCAGCAATCGAAGCGAGTATGGGCCTGCCGACGTACACTTCACCGTAAAGTGTAACCACTCGCCAGTACGCAGAATGACGGACCGCTCATTCCGCTCTGCATTCCACAATAGCTCGCCAAGGGAATCTTCACGACGACCATCCCAGAGGTGGATGGTCTCAAACCCATTGGTTTGCACGAGACCACGCCCATGATGGCCCACGCCTTCGCCACCCAGGTCGTAGTCTTCGGCCTCAATCTGCCCGGGGACAGGATGCGGGGTTCCCAGAAAGGGAATCGGCTCGGCCGCCACGAGGCCGAAAACCAAGACGGCGTGAAGTGCCGCAAGCAGGCTGAAGTGGACTGCGCGGGCCACCTCGGACACCTGGCACCGGATGCACTGCTGACGCACCACGTTTTGATTGGGTGGGTGTTTCTCATGGGGCATTGTCGCCGCCGCAGGGCTGGGGCCATCAGCTGGCTTGAATCAGTCGAAGCCAAACCCCGGGATCCCTCTGCCGCAAGAGAAACCATCCGACAGAGAAACCATCCGCACCGCAGTTCTCCCTTCGGACCTGATGAACATTTCCCCCGTCGGGGAGTGCCGCCACTGGACGCCCGAACCGGCTGAAGTCGGAACTACCAGCCCCGGGGCACCCCGGTCGCGGCCGAGTCACAGGACCTTCGGGATCTCCCGCCGCGCAATGCCCCGGGTTTCCTTGGTGTCCTCTGTGTCCTTCGTGTGAGGCATCCCAAGCCCGTTCCGCGCTCCGGCACCCACCAGGAAATCCGACTTTGTGAAAAGAATCACAAAAGCCGCTTGCGACGAAAACGGGCCGAACCCAAAGTGCGGCCACCGCCCCGATTCCCGGGGCGGCGAGCGCATTCCATGGCCTCCACGACAGCATCCACGGAGATCGGCTACAACTCCAAGATCGAGGGAGAAGTGGTCCACACCCAGTTGGACTCTGCCATCAACTGGTTCCGCAAAAACTCGTTGTGGCCCATGCCCATGGGACTGGCCTGTTGCGCCATCGAGCTGATGGCCTCTGGTGCCAGCCGGTTCGACATCTCCCGCTTCGGCGCCGAGGTGATGCGGTTTTCCCCCCGGCAATCCGACGTGATGATCGTGGCCGGCACCGTGACTTACAAGATGGCCTCGGCCGTCCGCCGCATTTACGACCAGATGGCCGGCCCGAAGTGGGTCATCGCCATGGGCGCCTGCGCCAGCTCGGGTGGCATGTATCGCAGCTACGCGACGTTGCAGGGCGTGGATCGTATTGTCCCGGTTGACGTTTACATCAGTGGCTGCCCTCCGCGCCCCGAGGCCCTGCTCGATGCCCTGATCAAGCTCCAGGAGAAGGTCAAACGCGATCGTTCCGCCAAGAACCTGAAGCAGGACTCCGGTCCCGCCCAGTACGGTCGCCTCGGACTGCGTCTGGATTCCCCGGAGACGGCGGGCAAATCCGCGGTGCACGCCTGACCCCCTTCCCCAAGTGCCTTCCGCCCACGAACTGGCCCAGCGCCTCCGCGACACCTTCGGGGACCTGCTTTCCGCGCCTTCCGAGTTCCGCGGCGAACTCTCGATGACGGTGTCCGATGCCGAGCGGATCGCCGAGGTGTGTGGCGCCGCGAAAACCGCCTGCGGCTTCGATCTGCTGCTGGACCTCAGCACGGTGGACAACTACGGCGACGATCCGCGTTGGACCGTGGTGTACGAGCTGTATTCGGTGTCGGCCTCGGTGCATCTGCGGTTGAAAACGCAGGTCAGCGAGGAGCGTTCCGAACTGCCGTCCGTGTCGGCCGTCTGGCGGGCCGCCGACTGGCACGAACGCGAAGCCTACGACATGATGGGGGTGCGGTTCCGGGGGCACCCGGACCTGCGGCGCATCCTGATGTGGGAGGGATACCCCTACTTTCCGCTGCGGAAGGATTTTCCGCTCGCCGGCAAGCCGACCGACCTCCCGCAGGTGGCGTTCACCCGCCCGGCGCCGCTGGAGGGCGGTCCCTTCGTCACCGCCGCGGGCGGACGAGATTCCGCCCAGCGCGAACCCCGTGCCCGGACCCCAGACGCTCAAGCCTAAGATTCGATGGCCGTTCAGGAACTCAGCATCAAGGACCCCGGCGCCCGGGTGGCCTCGGCATCCCCGGACGACATTCAGGATCTCCAGGGCGAGAAGATGGTGGTCAACATGGGGCCGTCCCATCCCGCCACGCACGGAGTGCTGCGGCTGGTGATCGAACTGGATGGCGAGACCATCACCCGCGCGGATCCCGACATCGGCTACCTGCACCGCGGCGACGAGAAGATCGCCGAGGCGATGACCTGGAACCAGTTCATCCCGTACACCGACCGACTCGACTACCTGGCGCCGCTGGCCAACAACGTCGCCTACGCGCTGGCGGTCGAAAAACTGCTGGGCATTGACGGCAAGCTGCCGCCCCGCTGCCAGTACATCCGGGTGATCTGCTGCGAACTGGCCCGCATTTCCGCCCATCTGCTCGGTCTCGGGGCCTTCGCGATGGATGTCGGGGCGATGACGGTGTTCCTGCACACCTTCACCGAGCGGGAGAAGATCTACAATCTGGCCGAGGCCCTCACCGGCGCGCGCTTCACCACCAGCTACACCCGCATCGGCGGCGTGACCCGGGACACCCCGGCCGGCTGGATCGCCGCGGTGCGCGAGTTCTGCAACGGGGTGTCGGCGCAGATTGACGAAACCGAGAAGCTGCTGACCCGAAACCGGGTCTGGGTGGACCGCACCAAGGACATCGGCGTCATCTCCCGGGCCGAAGCCATCGAGTACGGTCTCACCGGACCCAATCTCCGCGGCAGCGGCTGCGACTACGACGTGCGCAAGGCGCATCCGTACCTCTGCTACCGCGACCTCGAATTCGACATCCCGGTCGGATCGGTTGGGGACTGCTATGACCGCTATCTCTGCCGCATGGAGGAGATGCGCCAGAGCGTGCGCCTGCTCCGGCAGTGCCTGGACCGCATCCCCGGGGGCCCGGACAACGCGTCGCGGGAGCCCGTGCAGATCCCCGACGGCAAGGTGACCCTGCCGCCGAAGAGTGCGGTGCTGACCAGGATGGAGGAACTGATCCACCAGTTCATGCTGGTGACCGAGGGGCCGAACGCCCCGGCCGGCGAGGTCTATTTCGGCGCGGAGAATCCCAAGGGCGAACTGGGATTCTACATCCACAGCCGCGGCGGCGGCACCCCGCATCGCCTCAAGATCCGCGCCCCGTCGTTCTGCAACCTGAGCATCCTGCCGGTGCTGCTTCCGGGCTGCCTGATGAGCGATGTGGTGTCCATCCTGGGTTCACTCGACTTCGTGATGGGCGAATGCGACCGATGACCGCCACCTCCCAACCCATGCCCTTCTCCGTTCCCCAGGCCCTGGAGGCCGAACTCGACGCCCTGGCGGCGCGCTATCCCGAGAAGCGCAGCGCGTCGCTGATGTTTCTGCACGCGCTGCAGGATCATTTCGGCGGTGTGAGCCGGGAGGCGGTGGAATGGACGGCCTCCAAGCTCGGTCTCCAGCCGATCAACGTGTACGAACTGGTGACGTTCTACCCGATGTTCCGGCAGGAGACGCTGGGGAGGAACCAGATCAAGGTCTGCCGGACGCTGAGCTGCGCCCTCGCCGGCGCCTACGAACTGCGCGAGCACTTTTGTTCCAAACTCGGTCTTGATGCCGCCAAACACGGCCCTCAGACCACGCCAGATGGCAAGTTCACCGTGGAGTTCGTTGAGTGTCTTGCCAGTTGCGGGACCGCCCCGGTCCTGATGCTCAACGAGGAACTTTGGGAAAAGGTCACGCTGCCGGAAGCGGATCGCATGCTCACCCTGTGCCGGCCATGAAGCCAATGACCCACGGAACCGGAATCGAGGAGGTTCGTCGTAAGAGCGAACGCCCGGAGGGGGATTGGCTGCCCGACATGGATTTGAACCATGACAAGCAGATTCAGAGACTGCTGTGCTACCGTTACACCATCGGGCAGGCCGGAAGCGCGGTGAGACTAGTCAGGTGAAGTTTCGAGTCAAGCACTGCCATGCCGGAACCCTTCAAATTGATCACGCGGAACCTGGACACCCCCGGGTTCACCCCGGACCTCGCGTGCTACCAGCGTCACGGCGGCTATGAAGCCCTGCGCCAGGCGCTGGCGACCGCTCCACGCGAAATCCCCGACGGCAAGACGCTGTCCTCCCGGGAGGTGATCCGCGACGAGGTGCTGAAATCGGGCCTACGCGGCCGTGGCGGCGCCGGCTTCTCGGCGGGACTCAAGTGGAGCTTTGTGGACCGCCGGAGCGGGAAGCCCATTTATCTCATCTGCAATGCCGACGAGTCGGAGCCCGGGACCTTCAAGGACCGTCAGATCCTGCACCGCGATCCGCACCAACTCATCGAGGGCATGGTGATCTCGTGCTGGGCCAACGACGTCAAACTGGCCTTCATCTACATCCGCGGCGAGATGCCCAAGGCGGCGCGCCTGCTCAACCAGGCCCTGGAGGAGGCGCGTCAGGCCGGCTTCCTCGGGAAGAACATCCTGGGCACCGGATACGACCTGGAGATCGTGGTCCACCGCGGCGCCGGCGCCTACATCTGCGGTGAGGAGACCGGGCTGATTGAATCGCTGGAGGGCAAGCGTCCGTATCCGCGCATCAAGCCGCCCTACTTTCCCGCCGTGCTCGGGCTCTACATGTGCCCGACCATCGTCAACAACGTGGAGACGCTCTGCCATGTGAAGCACATCGTCACGATGGGCAGCGCCGCCTATGCGAAGCTCGGCACGCCGAACAACACCGGCACCCGCATCGTGAGCCTCAGCGGCGACGTGCAGCGACCCGGCTATTACGAAATCGAGGTCGGCAAGGTCACCCTCGGCGAACTGATCCACCATCCGAACTTCGGCGGCGGGCTCCGGCCCGGACGCCAGTTGAAGGCCATCATCCCCGGCGGCTCGTCGTCCAAGGTTTTGAAGGCCGGCGAGGTGTTCAAGCTCAAGCGCAAGGGGGCCGACGGCCAACTGACGACCGTGGACGTCCCCCTGCTGGACCTGCCCTACGACTTCGACTCGCTGCAGGCGGCGGGGACGATGTCCGGCTCAAGCGCCATCATCGTGCTGGACGACTCCCGCAGCATGGTCTCCACGCTGGGAAACCTGTCCGAGTTCTACGCCCACGAGAGCTGCGGGCAGTGCACGCCGTGCCGCGAGGGCGCCCTCTGGATGGAGAAGGCCCTGCACCGGCTCAACCACGGCGAGGGCCGCAAGGCGGATGCGGACTACCTGCTGCACATCGCCCAGAACATCCAGGGCCGCACCATCTGCGCCTTTGGCGAGGCGGCCGCCTGGCCGGTCCTGAGCTTCGTTCGCAAGTTCAAGGACGAGTTTGTCGCCCGGGGCGCGCGCGA
>JAFLEG010000087.1 GCA_017302195.1 Verrucomicrobiota bacterium | reverse complement strand
CCGGCGGCAAGGTGGACAGCCGTGGCGGCCCGCTGTGGGCCCATTTGATTCCGACCCCCAAGATCCTGCCACAATTGCGGGAATGGTTCCCCCGCGGATGGATTACCGGCTGGAAGTACGAGGTGGACGGCCTGGAATCCGATGCCGTGGCGCGGGGCGTTGCCCAAATGTCCGGCGCCGGATCCGATGCCTGCGTGGTGAACGGTCCGGCCTGTGGGACGGATTGGATCTGGCTCCGCCAGAATCAGGCCGCCGGGCGGTTTGAATCACGGGCCGCACTGCTCCAGGCGCTGGTGGATGCCGTCCCGCGCTGATTCTTCCGAATCCCGGGCTTCCGCCCGCTGTCTGGGTCTGCTAGAACACTTCCCGGAACATGAAGCTTGGGGTTCGCATCGTTCTGTACCTGGTGCTGGTGCTTCTGGCGGGTTACTTCTTCGGCCGCTTCCGCTCCGCCTATCAGTCCACCCCCGGCATGGCCGAGGCCCGACTGGAGTCCACCGCCGGCGATGCGCCGGCGGCGCTCACCAACGAGGTGACCCTCGACACCAACGCCGCCCCGCCCGCGTTGGCCGGCACGACCAATGCGCCCGCGTCCGAAGTGACGGAGCCTCCCGCGACCAATGCACCCTCGGCTCCCCCGGCCACCGCCACCGACGTCGCCAGTACGCCCTCCCCGCCCCAGCGATCCGACTCGGTGCGTTCCCTGGCCCTCTTTGTCCTCTTCTTCTTGTGCCTGGGCGGCCTGGCGGCGTGGGATGTCTCGCAGTACTTCGGGAACCGGGCAGGCCGGGCGGTGATGGCCGACGATTGGATCGAGCGCAAGGATCCCGAGTACGAAAAGGCGGAGGAAGAATGGTCCAAGGGCAACCACCTTGACGCGATTGCCCTCATGCGGGAGTACCTGGCCAAGAATCCGCGGGAACAGCACGTCGCCCTGCGGATCGCCGAGATTTACGAAAAGGACCTGGGCAACTACCTGGCGGCCGCCCTGGAACTGCAGGAGGTGTTGACCCGGCGTCTGCCCAGGGAACGCTGGGGCTGGACGGCCATCCGTCTTTCCAACATTTACTCCGGACGCCTGAACCAACCGGACAAGGCCCTGGCCCTGCTCAATCGGATCGTCACGGAGTACCCCGCGACCGCCGCCGCCAAGAAGGCCCGGGCCCGTCTGGGAATTCCCGAACCGGTGGAAGCTGAGACCCCGACGGCGACGGAACCGGAGGCCTCCGATGAGGCGTCTGCCGAGTCCCAGCCCGAAGAGCCGGCCGTTCCGACACCGGAGCCGCCGGCCTCCAACCTGCCCAAGGGATTCCGTCCGAAAAAGTGACCGGACGACGGACCGATCCACCGGAACCCAATCCCGGAGCACCCCGACATGGATGATCTCCAGCGGCTCAGGTATGACGCACTGACCCGGCAGTTGGAGCGGATGCGCGCGATGCAGTACGCGTATCACCGGAAGTTCTTCACCCTCCTGCTGGTCACGACACTGTCGCTGGGTCTGATTCTCGCGGTTCCCACCGGGGTGACGCTGGTCTTTCTGGCCTTCGGACTCGTCTCCACCGCGGTGTCCGCCTGCTTCCTGCTCCACTTTGCCGACTTCGCCCGAACCCACGCGCGCTTCCTGGAGGCGCAGATCAACGGGCTCCTGGGGGAGCGGGTCCTGGTGGGCGCGGAGCTGGAGGCCGACTACTTCTACCGCACCAACCTGCCGCGCCCCGGCCGACTCTCGCTGGAAGGACCGGAGACCTTCTTCTCCTTCTACACCCTCCACTTCTGCACGGTGTGGGCCGGCGCCATCCTGTTCGCGGGCTACCGTCTTGCGAAGGGACTCGAGTCCGGGACCTTCCTCCTGGTCTTGCTGGCATTCACGGTCTGGTCCGCACTCAACGGAGCCTTCCTGTACCGCTGGTTTCGCGGTGGAGCGCTCCGGCGCATGGAAGCCCAACTCCATGCCGCCTACGACCAGGACCAGCCCCCCGCCACCGGATGACATCCCGTGCGGCGCCGCTGCGAACCGCCTATCGCCTGCTGCATGCCCGGTTTGGGCACCAGCACTGGTGGCCTGCACCAACCCCGCTGGAGGTCTGCGTCGGCGCCATCCTGGTGCAGAACACCGGTTGGACCCAGGCCGAGCGGGCGGTGGCACGGCTGAAATCGGAGGGATTGCTGGCCTCGGTGGCCGCACTCCACGCGGCGCCTCCGGGGCAGGTCGAGGAGGCCATCCGGTCCGCGGGTACCTACCGGGTGAAGGCCCGCCGTCTTCGGGCCTTCACGCAATGGATCTGCGCGGAGTTCGGCGGCAGCCTGGACCGCGTGTGGGCCGGGCCCATGGACCAGATCCGGCCGCGTCTGCTCGCCGTGCCCGGAATCGGGCCGGAGACCGCGGACTGCATGCTGCTCTACGCCGGCAATCATCACGCCTTCGTGCTGGATGCCCACACCCGACGCGTGTTCGAGAGGCATGGCTGGACCGTCCCGGGAACGGGTGACGACGGACTGCGCGCCACCTGCGAGCGATCCCTGGCCGACCCGGAACCCACCCGTCAGCTTGATCTCTGGCAGGATTTCCACGCCCAGATGGTGGCCGTGGGCAAGTCGCACTGCCGCGCCCGCGACGCACGGTGCGACGGATGCCCCCTGCAGCCGCTGCTGCGCCCCCGCAGGGGGGAGTTTTCAGTTTCAAGTTTTCAGTTTTCAGCAGGGAAGAAGAAGTCCGAGTGACCTCGCCTCCCACGTAGCCGACCACGTCAGGAGACGCTGACGCAACCCGCACGGAAGACCTCCCGACGCCCTGGGCGACAGCCGCACGCGGCGAAGAGGAAGTCAGAGTCTCGCGACCGCGTCTCCTACGCTCTCGAATCCGAGTCCTTCGCCGCCTTCCCCAGATCCCAGTCCCCAGACCCCATGCCGAGCGGCAACCCCACCGCCGTCCATTGACCGCATCCCGTGCCTTTCGCACTCTGACGCCGATGATCATTGCGCCCTCCCTGCTGGCCGGCGACTTCGGACGCTTCGCGCACGAGGCCGCGCGCGCCGACCGCTCCGGCGCGGAGTGGCTGCACCTGGACATCATGGACGGCCATTTCGTGCCCAACGTGTCGTTTGGCCCGGCCGTCGTCGCAGCGGTGCGTCCGCACTTCTCCCGCTACTGCGACGTGCACCTCATGTGCTCCAAGCCGGAGATCCTTCTGGAGCCCTTCGTCAAGGCGGGCGCGGACGGCCTCACGGTCCATGTGGAACTCGGCGCGCAGGTCACACCGCTGCTCTGGAAGATCCGCTCGCTCGGCCGTCGGGTCGGCCTGGCGGTCAATCCGCCCACGAACGTGAACGAGGCCAAGCCCTGGCTGAGCCAGGTGGATGTCCTGCTGATCATGACGGTGAATCCCGGATTCGGGGGACAATCCTTCATCCACGAGTGTGTTCCCAAGATCCAGCAGGCGGCGGCATGGCGGCGGGAACTGGGGCTCAAATATCAGATTGAGGTGGACGGCGGGATCACCCTCGAGACCGCCCGCGAATGCGCTTTGGCGGGTGCCGACACCTTCGTCTCCGGCACCGCCCTGTTTCACCAGCGGAACCTCGGTGCCGCGGTCCGCAAGATGCGTCAGACGGTCCAGGCGGCGCACACCGACTCGCTCTTCGAGACCCTGAATCCGGCCGGGACACACGCGGCCCGCTGATTCAAGGCCATCCGCCGTTCTTGGTGTCCAGGCTGTACCAGGCATCATTCGGCCCGGTGAACCGCGGTGTGGCCGGCCACACCGTGGTTCCCGCGTACTCCAGCGTGAACCACTTCTTCATGTTCAGCGCGAAGGCCCGGCCGGACAGGTCGCCAAAGGTGGCCACCCCGTCGACATCCTCAATCTGGTTCCTGGCGCGACGGGAGCGCCCGTGCCGCTGCGAGATGCCTTCAAAGGGGGAGCTGCCCACATCGTTGAAGAGGAACTCTGTCTGCTCCGCCGGCGCCTCCCACATCAGCATGCCGGTGGGACGCAACGCGCCCAGTTTGAACTTCGAGGTGGGGGTGGCGGATGACGAACTCTGGAAGCCCACCGTGGAACCGTTCCAGAGGTAGCTGGTGATCTTGATGTTCCGGCGCTTGAAATCCGCAGCGCCCTTCCCGGAGGCCCGCTCGGCCAGGTCCTTCGGGCACGTCAGCACCTTCTCCGAGCCCAGGTAGGGGCCCAACTGGCTCCTCCGGAAATTGGCCACCTGATTGGACCAGGTGATGGCGTCATTGCGTCCCTCGCCATTGGGGATGCCGGCGGCGGTGCACCAGGTGTCCCGCACCTGGCAGTCCCCCCAGCTCGCGTAGGGCAGGTAATCCAGATTGTCTCCCGCGAAGAGGTGCGCCCCAAGCACCACCTGTCGGATGTTGTTCAGGTCATTGGCCATCAACGCCCGTTCCTTGGCCTTGGCCAGGGCGGGGAGGAGCATGCCGGCCAGAATGGCAATGATGGCGATCACCACCAGCAACTCGATCAGGGTGAACCCACGGGAGCGCAGCATCGGGAGATTCATAGGCGAGGAGGGTGACTTGCGGAGGCAACCGGAATCCGTCCCCGCTGTCAAACGGCCCATCGCCTACAGCAGGCTTCCCTGCACCGGGGTGCCCTCGGCACCGCCCACTTCCGCGAGCAGGCTCCGGAATCCCCACCGCGAGTACAGGAGGCGCAACGCGGGGAGATCAGCCACTCCGGGAGTCAGCCCTTCGAGACCGGGCCCACCGGCCTTTGTCTCATGGAGACGCACCATGAGCTGGTTCCGGCGGACGGCATCCGACGCGCCGGCCAGGGCGGTGCGCTGGCTGTCGGATTTGATTTCTGCGAGCCGCGCATAGATCTGGTCCACGGAACCGAAGCGCCGCAGCAGATCCGCCGCCGTCTTCGGACCCACCCCGGGCACCCCCGGGATGTTGTCCACGGAATCCCCGACCAGGGCGAGCCAGTCGGCGACCTGTTCCGGAGCGACGCCAGTCTTGGCAACCACGTCGGCCGGAGCCCAGATTTTCTCCGATTTGTCATTGGGATTCAGGATCCCGATCCGGTCGTTGACCAACTGCAGGAAGTCCTTGTCCGCGCTGGCAATGATCACCTGCCAGCCCGCAGCCTCCGCGCGCCGCGCATAGGTGCCGATCCAATCATCGGCCTCCGTGCCGTCCTCGGAGTGCTGGGAAAAGCCGGCGGCGGTCAGCCATCCCTCGATCTGCGGAAACTGCGCCTCCAGAGCCTCGGGCGTCGGCGCCCGGTTGGCCTTGTACTCCGGAAGGGCCGCGCTGCGCTCGGCGGCCAGGCCGGCATCCCACAGCACCAGCACATGGGTGGGTTTCAGCGCGCCGACCATCTTCTGGACCATCTTGACGAATCCGTAGATGGCGTTGGTGGGGGAGCCATCGGGGGCGTTCAGTGACCGGATCGCATGAAAGGCACGGTAGGCATAGGCATGGCCATCCACCAGCAGCAGGCGATTCGACATGCCGAAAGGCTGCGGCTCCCCGGGGAACGGGCGAGACAAATCGGGACGTGACCGGAGACCGGCCGCGGGTGAACCGGTTCACCCGAGACCACCACCCACCCGGACCATGCGGAATCGCTGCCGGCTTGCAGCGCCGGGAGGTTGCGGGCGAGGCTTGCGGGCATGCAGCAAGTCATGCGGGTGGGCATCATCGGCGGAGGACTCATGGGACGTGAGGCCGCCAGCGCCTTCGGGCGCTGGTTCGTCCTCGACAAGTTCCCGGTGCGGGCCGAGCTGACGGCGGTCTGCGACCTTCAGGACACCCTGCTGGAATGGTTCCGCCAGGTGCCCACGGTGAAGCGCCTCACCAAGGACCACCGGGAGCTGCTTGCGGATCCCAACGTGGACGTGGTGTACGTCGCCGTGCCGCACAACCTGCATCAGGCGATCTATCTCGACGTGCTGAAGGCCGGGAAGGACCTGCTCGCGGAGAAGCCCTTTGGCATGGATCTCGCCGCGGCCCGGGCGATCCGGCAGGCCGCCGCCGCCTCGGGACGCTTTGTGCGGTGCAGTTCCGAATTCCCCTTTCTGCCCGGAGCGCAGCGCGTCATCGAACTGGCGCGTTCCGGCACCCTGGGGCATCTGCTGGAGATCCGCTCCTGCTTCTGGCACGCCAGCGACCTCGACCCCACCAAGCCGGTGAACTGGAAGCGGCAGGTCAAATTCTGCGGCGAGATCGGGGTCATGGGCGATCTGGGCATGCATGTGGTCCATGTGCCGCTGCGCCTCGGATGGCAGCCGGCGCGCGTCTATGCCCAGCTTCAGAAAATCTACACCGAGCGTCCGGACGGCAAGGGCGGCATGGCACCCTGTGATACCTGGGACAATGCCATGCTGCATTGCGACGTGCCGGTGAACGGACGCGACGTGCCGATGCGGCTGGAGATGAAGCGCCTCGCGCCGGGCGCCACCAACACCTGGTGGGTCGAGGTGCTGGGCACCGACGGCGGCGCCCGCTATTCCACCGCGGAGCCCAAGTCCCTCTGGGTGTTTGAACGGAAGAAGGAGCAGCGCTGGACCCGCATTGACCTGGGGTTCCAGACTCCGTTCCCCACCATCACCGGAGGCATCTTTGAGCCGGGATTTCCCGACTGCTTCCTGCAGATGTGGGCCGCCTACGCCGCGGAGCGGGCCGGCGCCCTGGGCGAGCGGTTCGGATGTGTGACCCCCGACGAAGCGGTCCGCAGCCACGAACTCTTTGCCGCCGCCCTGCAGTCCCACGCCACCAAGACCGCCGTGGCCCTCTGACCGGCGCGCAAGCCATCCGCCATGTCCGATCACACCGCCCGAATCGTCTGGGAACGCGGGGACGCCGTGTTCACCGACCAACGCTACTCCCGTGTTCACCGGTGGCATTTCGACGGAGGCGCGGTCGTTGCCGGCTCGCCCTCCCCGGCCGTGGTGTGTCCGCCGCTCTCCGATCCCGCCGCAGTGGATCCCGAGGAGGCATTCGTCGCCTCCCTGGCAAGCTGCCACATGCTGTGGTTCCTCCATTTTGCAGCGAAGGAGGGCGTGGTGGTGGATGCCTATTCGGATGAGGCGGCAGGCCTCCTGGGAAGGGCTGCGGACGGGCGGATGGCCATGACCCGGGTCCTCCTGCGTCCGAAGGTTCGCTGCTCCGGCGCCCGGAGGCCCACCTCCGAAGATCTCCAGCGGCTCCATCATGCCGCCCACGAGGCCTGCTTCATCGCCAATTCGGTCCGCACCGAGGTGCGGGTGGAACCAGCGCCGTGGGAATGAGCACCACCTACCATGCGCTGCTGCTGGCCGTCGTGCTCCTGGCGAGCATCGTCGGGGCGACGGAAGTGGGCCGGCGGTTGGGCATCCGGCGCAGCAAGCGCGACGCCGAGGGGTCACGCGCCGGTTTGGGGGCGATCGAGGGCGCCATCTTCGCGCTGCTGGGTCTGCTCATCGCCTTTAGCTTCTCAGGCGCCGCAGCACGATTTGACAACCGGCGCATGCTGATTGTGCAGGAGGCCAATGACATTGGCACGGCGTACCTGCGCATTGATCTGCTGCCGGCCGCCGCCCAGCCGGCGATTCGGGATCTGTTCCGGAAATACCTCGACCTGCGCCTGGCACTCTACCAGAGCCTGGCGAAGCATGACCAGGACCCTGAAGCCGTTCGGCTCATCTCAGAAGCTGTCGAAGTCCAGCAGGTTCTCTGGTCATTGGCCGTGCGGGAAAGCCAGGTGGCCGGCCCACCGGTTGCCCAACTGCTGCTGCCCACGCTCAACAGCATGTTCGACACCTGCAGCCTTCGCATCGCCTCCATCCGACTACATCCGCCCCGGCCGGTGTTCTTCATGCTCCTCGGACTCACCCTGCTGGCCGCAGTCCTGGCCGGGTTTGGCATGGCAGGCGCCCAGAAGCGCAGTTGGCTGCACATCTTCGGATTCGCGGTCATTATGGCGTCCACGGTGTACCTGATTGTGGACCTGGAGTATCCACGGCGCGGCCTGATCCGGGTGGACGCCAGCGACCAGCTCCTGGTGGACCTTCGCCGGGGCATGGAACCGCGCCCTTAGGAGGGCCCGGCCTTCCGGAACGCTCATGGACTCCCCCCGCGCATCCCTAGGCGGCGTGGTGGTCCTCCTCCGGGCGCCCCGCCGGGGTCAGGTCAAACGCCGTCTGGCGGCCGAACTGGGCGAGGACGCGGCGCTCGACGCCTACCGCCGGCTGCTGGCAGGCACCCTGAAGACGCTCGCCCCAGTCGCCCGGGTGCAGCTTTGCGTGACCCCGGACGCCGCCGCGGGCGAACTGGAATCGCTCCGGCAGCCCGGCTGGACGCTGGTTCCACAGGGCTCGGGCGACCTCGGCAGCCGGCTCCACCGGATGCTGGTCCACGCGTTCGCCCGGGATCCGGACCCGTGGCTGGCCATCGGCACGGACTGTCCGGAACTCACCGAGGCCGACCTGCACGACGGCTGGCAGGCCCTGGCCACCTCGGATGTAGTGCTGGGACCCGCTGCGGACGGCGGGTACTGGATGATCGGAATGCACACACCGCAACCGGGCCTGTTCGAGGAGATCTCCTGGGGCGGCCCCGGGGTCTTCCAGGAGACCACCGAACGAGCAGCGGCTCTCGGTCTGCGTGTTCACACGCTCCGGATCCTCAGGGACGTGGACAGGGCTGACGACTGGATCGCGCTTCGCAGCCGGGGATTCCTGGCAGCCGGCTGACGGCAGGCCGTCGGGCTGCCCGGCACCGGGAACTCATCCCGCAGCACCCGCCCGATCGAAGGTGAGGGTGTCGTCCTTCGCCACGCCGACGCGCACGGTATCCCCGGGCCGGAACCCGCCCGAAAGGATCCGCGTGGCCAGCGGATCAATCAGGTGCTCCTGGATGGCCCGCTTCAGTGGCCGGGCGCCGAACTGCGGATCGTAGCCCTCGCGGGCCAGCAGGGCCCGGGCCCGGTCGTTGACCTCCAGCGTCAGTTGCTGCTGCCCCAGCCGGGCAATCACGCTCCGCAACTGGATGTCCACAATGCGGGCCAACTCGGCCTCGTCGAGGCTGTGGAAGATGATCACGTCGTCCACCCGGTTGAGAAATTCCGGACGGAAGTGCCGCCGCAGCTCCGCCTTCACCTTGTCCTCCATCGCCGAGCGGGCGCCGACCGTGGTGCGTCCGTCCAGGAAATACTCCTGGATGATGGGCGACCCGATGTTGGAGGTCATGATCACGATCGTGTTCTTGAAGTCCACGGTGCGTCCCTGGCCGTCGGTGAGCCGCCCGTCGTCCAGGACCTGGAGCAGCACGTTGAAGACGTCGGGGTGGGCCTTCTCGATCTCGTCGAGCAGCACCACCGAGTACGGACGCCGCCGTACTGCCTCGCTCAGCTGCCCGCCCTCGTCATAACCCACATAGCCCGGAGGCGCGCCGATCAGCCGCGACACCGTGTGTTTCTCCATGTATTCCGACATATCCACGCGGATCATGGCGTGATCATCGTCGAAGAGGAATTCGGCGAGCGCGCGGGCCAGCTCCGTCTTTCCGACGCCGGTGGGCCCGAGAAAGATGAAGGATCCGACCGGGCGGTTGGGATCCTGCAGCCCGGAACGGGCCCGCCGCACCGCATTGGCGACCGCGCGGACGGCGTCGCCCTGGCCGATGACCCGTTCCCCCAGCCGCGACTCCATCTTCACCAGCTTCTCCCGCTCCCCCTCCAGCAGGCGGGTGACGGGGATGCCGGTCCAACTCGCCACCACCCGGGCGATGTCATCCTCGGTGACCTCCTGGGACAGCAGCCGCTGGGTCCCCGGCAGATCCTTCATGGCCTGCTCGGCGCCGGCCAACTGCCGCTGCAGTTCGGGCAGACGGCCGTGCTTGAGTTCCGCCGCGGCGCTCAGGTTGCCGGTGCGCTCCGCCTTCTCGAGCTCCGCCTTGACCGATTCGATGCGGGCATTCACCACCGACACGGCGTCCAGCGCCGCCTTTTCATTCTGCCACTGGGCATTGAGCTGCTGCTGTCGTTCGCGCAGGTTGGCCAGCTCGGTCTCCAGCCGCTGCAGCCGCTCGCGGGCCGCCTCGTCACGCTCCTTGGAGAGCGCGGTGCGCTCGATCTCCAACTGCATGACCTGCCGGTCCAACTGGTCAATGGCCGTGGGCTTGGAATCCAGCTCCATGCGCAGCCGGGAGGCGGACTCATCCACGAGATCCACCGCCTTGTCGGGGAGGAACCGGTCCGCAATGTACCGGTGGGACAGCGTTGCGGCCGCCACCAGGGCGCCATCCTGGATGCGCACGCCGTGGTGGGTCTCATAGCGCTCCTTGAGTCCGCGCAGGATGGCGATGGTGCTCTCGACGCTGGGTTCGCCGACATAGACCGGCTGGAAGCGCCGCTCCAGCGCGGGGTCCTTCTCGATGTGCTTGCGGTACTCGTCGAGCGTGGTGGCCCCGATCGCCCGCAGCTCGCCGCGGGCGAGCTGGGGCTTGAGCATGTTGGCGGCGTCGCCCGAG